>DNNS01000377.1 GCA_003497555.1 Spirochaetia bacterium | reverse complement strand
TGTTTTAAATGGAAGTATTTACATAAAAGTATGATATAATCTCGGCGTACATACCGGGAGCTGTTCATGAAAAATTCCATTTTATTCGTTGATGATGATCCGAATATTTTAAGTTCTCTGAAAAGGGTTCTGCGCAGCGAAGATTATCAGCTTTTTTTTGCCGGCAGCGGCCGCGAAGGTCTGGAAATTCTCGGGCGGGAAAAAATCGATCTGGTAATTTCCGATTATAAAATGCCCGAAATGAACGGCAGCGAGCTGCTTAAAAAAGTACAGGCAGAATACCCCGATATCATGCGCATCATGCTGAGCGGTTTTGTTGAACACAGCGATATGCTTGCTGCGGTTCAGTTCGGCCTGGCCAGAAATTATATCACCAAACCCTGGGACAGCGAACAGTTAAAAAACCGGCTGCGGCATTTATTCGACATACGCAACAGTATAATGACTTCAAATAATCTCAAAATTATCAGCAGTCTGAAAGAACTTCCCGCGCTGCCTGCTCTGCACAGCCGGATCTCGGGATTAATCGAGCAGGATCGCGAGATCGGCGAAATAGCGGCTGAAATTGAAAAAGAACCGTCTTACGTTGCTAAAATTCTGCGTATTACCAATTCGGCCTTCACTGGCGTCAGCTTTATATCTCTGAAAGATGCCCTGGTTTTTTTGGGAAGAAGCGCCATTAAAGATATCATCATTTACTCCGAGCTGTTTGATTTTCTGGAAACCGGCCGGCAGGGGGTAAATACCCTGCATATACTCTGGGATCATTTTCATCTCTGCAATATCCTGACCCATGATTTATACCGGTTGATTTTTCAGAAAAAACTCCCTGATCATCTGGGCTCAGTCGGCCTGCTGCATGATGCCGGTAAAATTCTGCTGGCAAAATATTTTTTCCGCGATTTCAGACAGAGCCACGAAAAATGGCGCAAGAGTCCTGATGTGTGTTCCTGCGATCTTGAACAGGAAATCCTCGGAACCAATCATGCGCTGTTGGGCGGATACCTGCTTGACTGGTGGAATCTGCCCGAATATTACGCGGAAATCTGCCTGTACCATCATGATCCGCTGGCAGAAAAGAACCGCAGCCGCGAACTCTGCAGTATAGTGCATCTTGCCGATTCTTATGCCTGGCAGCATCTTGGTGACGGCAAAGAGCCTGCTGTCAGGCCAGAGGTCTGTGAATTTCTTAATGTAGAAAAAAAAGACCTTGATGCGCATATTAAAAAAAATCCGCTGCATAACAAGACCAAAAACCAGCGCGCCTGACTATGAATTTATACTGTTTTATTTCACTTTTGGCTGCGGTCAGCTGTTTTTCCCTTGCTGTTTTTGTTTTCAGTCAGAATCCATACAGGGCGCTGCACAGGGTATTTGCCCTGTTATATGTTATTATGTCTTCCTGGGCTTTCAGCGAATATATGTGCCGTATTGTAAAAAGCCCTGATGAAGCACGGTTCTGGATTAAAAGCGTTATTCTCTGGCCGTTTACCGGAGCCTTATATCTGCATTTCATACTGCTTTTTACCGGCAAGAGTTTCAATTTTAAGCATAAAATCATTCTTGCGGTTTTATACATGACGGCCCTGTTTTTTTCCATTCTGCGCATTTCTACTGATTTGATAATTGTTCAGGTAAGAAGGGAATTCTGGGGATACGCCATGCTCGGTGCGCCGGTAAATATTTTTTTTTATACAATTTTCAATATGTTTCTCTTTTTATGCGTTATCATCGGCATATATTTTCTGCTGCGTTTTTATTTTACCGTTTCCGGCGCCCGGAAAAAACATGCCCGTCTGATGTTAGCCGGTTTTATGCTGCCGGTATTAATTTCGATTTTTGAAGTATTTTTATTTCCTTTCTGGAATATTAAAATTCCTGAACTCACTTCCGTGCACATGACCTGGATCGGCCTGTGTTTTACCATAGCCATACACCGCTACCGTCTTTTCCAGATTACTCCGTCTAATGCTGCGGAGCAGATTATTGATGAAATGAACGACGGTCTGCTGCTGCTTGACAATACAGGCTCTATTGCTTTTTATAACCGGGCATTTCTGAATTTACTGACGGAAAAAGATGCAGAGATTACCGGCCGGCGGCTTGCGGATTTTTTTCCGGATATGCCGTTTAAAAAAGACCTTGAGCAGATTCCGGTATCAGGGAAAAAAATCAAAAATGCCATGTTGGCGCTGCCCGGTCAAAAAAAATCCCGCCTGTTTGTTTTCTCCGCCTCTCCGATTTTGGCCGACGCCTCAAGTCCGGCCGGGGTTCTCTGTCTTTTTACCGATATTTCGGATTTTGCCGATTTGCAGCACGAATATAAAAACGAAAAGGAATTTCTTTCCGTAACTCTTAAAAGCATCGGCGATGCGGTAATTGCCGCAGATACGGAACTAAAAATTATTTTTATGAATAATCAGGCCCAGGAATTAACCGGCTGGAATTTCCATGAAGTAAAAGGCCGGCACATGAATGAAGTTTTCAATATTATCAATGAAAACAGCGGAGAAAAAGCCGAAAATCCTGCGGAGCGCGTACTCCGTGAAAAACGCATAGTCGGGCTGGCCAATCATACGGTATTAATCACCAAAAACGGAAAACATATTCCCATAGATGACAGCGGGGCTCCCATACGCGACGAAGCCGGAAATCTCTTCGGCATTGTTCTGGTTTTCCGCGATATTACCGAAAGAAAAAACGTAGAAGAAAAAATTCAAAATCTCAACAAGCAGATTGAATTTATTCTCGGCGCTACCAGAACCGGGCTTGATATAATCGATTCGGAATTTAATGTGGTTTATATTGACCCGGAATGGAAAAAAATTTACGGAGACAGTAATAATAAAAAATGTTACCGTTATTTCATGGGCCTGTCATCGCCCTGCCCGGGCTGCGGAGTTATAAGGGCGCTGAAAGAAAAAAAAACCATTGTCAGCGAAGAAGCTCTGCCTGCCGAAAACAACCGTCCTATTCTGGTAACTACCATCCCCTTTCAGGATAAAGACGGTAAATGGATGTGTGCAGAAGTAAATATTGATATTTCCGAAAGGAGAAAAATCGAGCAGGAACTTGCCTCTGCCCGCAGCCGCCTTTTACAGGCTGATAAGCTGGTATCCATCGGGCAGCTGGCAGCCGGTATTGCTCATGAAATAAATAATCCGCTTGGATATCTTTCCAGCAATTTTGAAACTCTTGAACAGTATGCAGGCACCATCCGCCAGGTCTGCGGGCAGACAATAGAAGGAAGAGACCCCCGGGACATCCATAATGAGCTCTCGCCGGTTTTATCCGATATTTCCGATATTATAAACGAAAACCGCGAGGGGATAAATAAAATTTCACGTATTGTAAAAAGCCTGCGTGAATTTGCCGCTCCCGGACGGCCGGAAGAACTGGCCATGGCTGATTTAAACCGCGCTGTGGAAAACGCCCTGGTGGTTGTTAATAACGAACTTAAGTATTCCGCTGATGTTGAATTCAGGCCGGGAGTTATTCCCTCTGTAAAATGCAATATCGGGGAAATCAATCAGGTGCTGCTTAACCTGCTGATTAACAGTTCTCATGCCGTAAAGGAAAAATTCGGCGCAAAAAAAGGTAAAATTACCATAACTACCGGAGCAGACGAAAAATATGTACATTGTAAAATACATGATAACGGAACCGGCATGACCGATGAAGTTAAAAAACGTATTTTTGAGCCTTTTTTTACAACCAAGGCTCCGGGTAAAGGCACTGGCCTTGGCCTGAATATATCGTATAATATAATAGCGGTAAAACATAAAGGCGAACTGATTGCTGAAAGCATTCCCGGTAAAGAGACCGGTTTTATCATTAAACTTCCGCTTGAGGGCGGAATGGAGAAAACATGAAACATAAAATTCTTTTTGTTGACGATGAAAAAAATATCCTGTCAGCGGTAAAAAGATCATTCCGGGACAGCGGCTATGAAGTACTGTTTGCCGAAAGCGGAAAAGAGGCTCTTGCCCGGCTGACGGAAAATCAGGTTTCCGTTATTATTACCGATATGCGCATGCCCGAAATGGACGGAGCGGAATTTCTGGAAAAAGCCGAAAAAATCCAGCCTGATGCCGTGCGTATGGCTCTTTCCGGATATTCGGACCGGGATACAATTCTCAGGGCTGTAAACTCCGGTCACATCTGGAGATATATTGCCAAACCATGGGAAGACAGCGATTTACTTATGGCCATAAACAATGCGCTGCAGCTTTATGAAAATGTCTGTGAAAAAAAACGTCTTACCCATGAACTGGCAGTTATCAATGCCTCTCTGGAACTCGAAGTGCAGAGGCGTACCAGGGAGCTTAACAGCCGTACAGAAGTTTTAAACATGATGCTGGAAGACGCCGATACCCGCAAGGTTCTGGAAAAAGCCTGCAGCTTGCTTTCGGAATCGCTGTCAGGCCATTGCGGAGTTTACACTATTTCCGGCAGCGAATGGATCATTCCGCAGGATCAGTCTCTTTCTTCCGCCGGGCGAGAAGCTGCCCAAAAGACCGGAGAAACAAAACTCGAAGCTGGACGTATTATGATGCCTTTGATTAAAGGCGGAAATTTACTTGGAGTTTTTTTGGCCGAAGAAAAAAGCGGAAAACAGGCAGATGCGGACAGCGGCGGTTTTCAGAAAATGATTGGAGAAATAACCAGATTCGCTTCTATAATAACCCTGGCTTTATCCCATCAGAAATCCCTGGCTGACGCTCCTGATTTACTTAAAAAAATCGATAATATAATCGGAGGCAGCCTTGGCTGAAAACACCGCGATTATAGCCGGATATGCTGCGCAGCAGTACAGCGCGGATGATTTTACCGGAATATTAAAAAAAAATTTTGCTTTTTTATCATTCTTCAGGGAAGATGAAAAACCGGAACCCGGGTTTTTTATAAACGCCGGCGATTTGATCTTTTCATGCCCCCGCACCGAAACACCCGTTAATTTTACGGTTAACGCCGAAACGGTTTCCGTCAAACTTGCCGAAAACGGGAAAAATTATCTGGCAAAAAAAACCGGATATGCGGCTATGGATGAAAATAATATTATTTCAATAATAAATCCCCTTTCGGTTGACAGGGAAAAAATCAACCTGTTTTTTTTGATTATGCCTGTTTACAGCGGACGGGCGGAGCTGTTAGCCAAGTACAGCGAAGAGCTTTACGGCGATTATAACTCCATGAATAAAAACATAAAATCATTCTGTGATGAAGATGAAAAGAAGATAATCGAAAAGCTTAACCGCGGTTTTTCCGTGAAGAAATGCATCCGCCAGGGAACAGCTCCGGTAATGCCTGTTCACGGCACCATGATATTTCATGTCAAAAGTCTCAAGCCTGAAGAAAATACAGGCAATATCAGGGCCGAGTCCCGCGTTGATTTTCATGAATTTTCCCCTTTTCAGGAAATACAGGAGCAGACCCTGATTGCAGAGAAAATAACGGCGCGGCCCGGATCTCCGGGAATAGATATTTCCGGAAAAACCATTCCGGTTCCGGAATTGATTGACAAGCCGTTTAAACCGGGGGAAAACATTATTGTTGAAGAAAAAGAAGACCGTACTTTATACCGGGCCGGCATTACCGGTATTCTCACCCTGCATGAAAATTCCTGCGCCATCAGTTCGGATCTGCAGATTAAGGGCAATGTGGATCTCTCTACCGGCAATATTAAATATTCCCGGAATATTATTATTGACGGCAATGTTTCCGCTTCTTTTTCCGTGCAAAGCGGCGGAGATATTACCATCAAAGGTTCGGTGGAAGATAATACGCGCATCAGCTGCAGCGGAAATTTAAAAATTGAAAAAGGACTGCTGGGAATAAATACTACGGCGGTGGTGCAGGGAAACGCTGAAATCGATTTTATCCAGGATGCCTATGTGCGCGCCGGAAAAAAACTGATAATCGGCAATTATCTGTATAATGCCCGCGTATTCTGCCATGATCTTGAAGTACAGGGAAAAAATATCAAGCATAATACCAAAGGTGCAGTGGTAGGAGGTAAAGCCAATGCCTTTTGTTCCATGCTTCTGCATTCCGCAGGTTCACCGGCGGTAAAAACCGAGCTGGTATGCGGAGTGGATCTGGAAGTTTCCGCAGGACTTGAACAGATAAAAAAAACGATTCCGGCCTTAACCAGGAAAATTTCCGCCCTGGAAAGCAGTACGGGTTATGATTTATCCAGGCCTGATCTCGGAACCATTATTGGTTCCCTGCCGCCGGTACGCCGGGAGATTATAAAAAAACAGCTGCTGGAACTTAAAACCCTGATAACCCAAAGAAACGAACTGCTGGAAAAAACCAAAAAACTGGAAGAAATGGCCGTATGCCGAAACGAAGCGGATATATTTCTTGAAATCCAGAATCATGCCATTCCCGATATTCAAATCAGAATCGGAGACGCAACCAGAACTCTGCAGACCAACAAAAACAAAATTAAAATTCAACCTAAAGACAATTCCTTTATTAATATCAGTGCGCTGTAAACGGTTTTCTGCAAAAAAACCGGTGTTTTAATGCTATAAAAAGCCGATTACGGGCCGATAAATACATCCTCAAGTATTTTTTTTACCTGCTCTGTCATGCCGGCGACTTTTTTGATATGGTATGACTCCCATCCCAAGAGAGAACCCTCGCTTTTTATTTTATCATCAGCATACATGAAATGCGAAAGCGTTTCAATCTGAAAGGCTGTCCTAAATCCATAAGCTTTAACAGCCCGGGCATATTCCGTAAAATGATTAAAATCCTCCCAGTCATTCTGGCTTATAATAATCAGCGGTCTGGTGATTCTGTGAAAATATTCATGCGGACGAACCTGGGAAAAATGAACGGCTTTAATCGCCGGGGTGTTGCAGATATTTTCAATCTGATGAAAAGTCTGCCCGCAGGAATGTAGAAGCAATCCGCCGAATTTCGCGGAAATTTCCTCATACAGATGCAGATACGGCCTGAAATCATCCGGAGAAATAGTCGCCATTATATCTTCGCCGACTCCGATGCCTGTACCCCGGGGCCGGTAACTGTAGCCCATGGCAAAATTGGTAAGTCCTGTTGTTCCGGTAATTTCCAGTTGTTTTTCTATATAATATTCATAGGCGCATTTTATTTTTTTTATGGCTGCCAGAACTTTTTCCGGTGTTTCCGCCATGGCAATATAAAATTCACCGCTTGCGCACATAACCGAGAGGCTTTCCAGCAGACCCTGCGGGGTGTGAATAACAATCTTTATCCGTTCATCCGTCATTTCCAGCATATATTCCAGCATTTCCAAAGCGCGGGACATGAGAGTATTTTTTCCCTGCGGATTAAATTCCGGCAGGCGGTCAAGATCTTCGGCGCTATTGATAAAAGGCTCAAAAATATACATGCCTCCCTGATAAATAAAATTACCTCCAAAGCAATCACCTATTATATAGGCCCCGATATTAAGCAGCAGGGAGGGAATATAATCATCCTGAATATCTGCCTTGGCCAAAATATCTGTAAGCTGCTGCTTTAATGTAAAAAATTTTTCTTCCGCGCTATGATGGGCATGATGACGCGTTCCCTGAATGGCTGCATTACGGGCTATGGCAAGAGGCGGAAACCGGAATGTTTCTTTTGGGTCCCATAAGTTGCGCCATTTTATTTCGGCTTTCCGAATGCGCTGCGGAGGATATTTCAGATCTATCTGATCAAGCAAATCGGTAATTATTTTTTTTTCATTCACAGCAGGCTCCTTTTTTTGCAGATTACAGTTACCCGCCAATTATAGTAAATTTCAAGGAAAGATTCCTTGATAATAATACTGAAAAATAGCATAATAGTACCTATAGGTCAGGATGCTGAAAAATCAGTTTATTACCGGATGTTTCCCTGTCAGGAATTTCGAATTTAATTGTTCCTTCCAAAACGGATTACATGAAGAATTGCACGCGCATAATGCCGGAGAATTATGCCTGGTTTTTTCCGGCGGCGGCAGTGTTATTGTCAATAACAGGGTTTTTCCCCTTATGCACGGACAGGCTTTTATAATTCCCCGTAAAATCCCGCATGGATTTCTCCGTTTTGAACATACTCAAACCTGCCTGATTCATTACAACGATAATTATCTGCTCAAAGATCACCCTGAAGCCAGACAGGTTGCAGGTTATAAACTGCTTTTTAAAAAGAATTGCGGGCGCAGGGATTTTACTCCTGATATTATTCTGCTCTCGCCGGAAAGACTGTCTGAAGCCAAAATGCATGTAAAATTTATGGAAAAGGAACTGCTATGCCGAAACTCCGGATTCCGTACCGCCATTACCGGCAGTTTTATTTCCCTGCTTATGCTGCTTGCGCGCGAGGCGGAAAACCGCTTTAAATCTCCCGCGGTTCTGCCTGATGATATTGCCAGGGCTGTTTCCGAAATTGAAAAACATTACCAGGAAAAAATCAGTATTAAGGCCCTGGCTGATCTCAGTAATTTGCCGCGTACGGTTTTTTTTCGTCGTTTTCAGAAGGAAACCGGTTTTACGCCCCTGAATTATATTACCAACCTGCGCATCAGACAGGCTTGCAGCCGGCTGAGCGAGAGCCGTGCGTCAATTACGCATATTGCCTGGGAATGCGGTTTTCAGGACAGCAATTATTTTTCCCGAATTTTTAAAAAATATGCAGGCTGTCCGCCGCGCCGCTACCGGAAGAATTCCCGGGCAGCGGTTTCCTGAAATGAAAACTTGTTATTCTAAATTGTACTACTTAAAATTGCCAGATAAGGTTTTTTGGTCATGCTGATTATAAATTCTATTAAAATTAGACGACATACCTCTTGCCATGGTGTAGGCTGTTTTAAATTTGATTTTTATTTAAACAAGCGCCGT
>DNNS01000626.1 GCA_003497555.1 Spirochaetia bacterium | reverse complement strand
AGGAAAGCGATTTCGGCCGCGGTCAGGAAGGCATTTTTTACCAGGCGCGCGATCTGATACTGGCAATAATAATCTGTTACAGCCTGATTTCCATAATTTTTGAAATAAAAAAACGCCGCGTCTGTGATCTGCTCTGCTATACGCTGCTTGGGCTGTTTTTTGGTATAAGCGGCGCAGGTATAGATACCATGTATGTATATACCGGAAAATATTATGACTGTATAAGCGCCGGGTTTTCCCGGTTCAGTATCGGAATAACCCTGCTGATTGTCTGCAGTATGGCGGGGNNCGAGCAGAAATACCGGGTACTGGTGGAAGGCACCAGGGAGCTTATTTTATCGCTTGATACTTCATGCAATATACTTTCCGCCAATCAGGCCGCCAGACGTATTTTCCATTTGCCGGCCGGTGATAAGGCAGCCAAAAATTTTTTCGGGCTTCTGGCCATGGATGAAGATGAAAGGAACATTAAAACCAATATGATCCGCGATATGATCGGCAGTATGATTAAAGATAAAAAACCTGCTGAATTTAAAATGAAAATTCTTACTTCCCTGCCGTCGACCAGTATGCGCGAATATCAATTCCGCATGGAATACGCTTCCAGCGGAGGTATAAATGAAATCATTGTACGGGCATCTGAGGTAAGCGATGACATTCTGGTAAAATATTTTGATGAGGAAACCCAGAAATATTCTCTTGAAAATCAGATTATTCTGGTGGAAGAACTGTGCGGGCGGCTGGTTCGTAATTTAATACGTTATACTGATAAAAACCGGATTACCATGATAAAACTGGCCCTGCGGGAAATTATCATCAATGCCATTGAACACGGCAATCTGGGTATTGATTTTGACGAAAAAACACGGGCAATGGAAAACAATAATTATCTGGAATTTCTTTTAGCCCGGCAAAAACATCCTGCCTATTTCGGAAAAAAAGTTGCAGTTGAATCTGAAATTACCCCGCACCAGGCTGTCTTTACCATCAAAGACAGCGGCAGCGGATTTGATTATGAAAAAATTCTTCAGAAAACCGTACTTGTCAATAAAGAGCAGCTTGGTCACGGCCGCGGTCTGAAAATGGCGCGGGCAGTTTTTGATCAGGTAGATTTCAGCGAAAATGGAACAAAAGTCATTCTTTCGGCCCGGTTTAAAAATTTTAACTAAAAGGCATAGCGGTAATCAAGGGCTGCCCTGGTATCGCCGCGGCGGCGGTTTTTTTCAACTGCCAGATCATAACCAATACTGAACGATAACCCCGAGAAATACCTGAAAAAAAATTCCTGCCCGTATACAAAGGATTGGTAGAGTGCGGAACTGCTGCGGGGAAAATTTCCTCTCAGGGAGTATTCAAAATAATTATCATAACGCTGCGGTATCAGCCAGCAGGAAAATCTGTGAACAGTACTTAGCGCGGTATTAAGACGCGCGCCGTTCCAGATCTGCGTAGAAAGAATTTGCCCGGAATTTTTAAAACCGGCATACTCGGCCGTACAGCGCAGGCCGTAATCCAGTATGGTTTCGCTTTTGCTGCGCTCGCCGGCAATCAGGGATTGGTCGTTTTTATAATCAAGACCTGCTGAAAAAACCGTTTTAATATTATTAAACGAATCTTGCAGAAAAAAAACTCCGGTAATATCCTGATTGATTTTAAAACGCCATAAATCATTCAGATTGTTATTAACCTGCAGCAGGCTCTCGGCGCGTTCCAGGCTGAAGCCTGAAGAAAAATTCCATTTGTCGTTAAAGTAATACAGAATGCCGAGTTTTCCGCTGTACCGGGCAGTAGTAAGAATTTCTGCAGCCGGTATAAAATCGGTATTGTTGCGTTTAACGCCCAGATCTGCCAGCAGATACAGATTACGCTGCGCCCAGGAAATGGAAATCAGTATATTCATTATATCATTTACAAAATCTGAAACAGCGCAGGTATAATAATTTTTATCAAGAAACCAGCTTCGGGTACTGATGCGCATATTACCGGTTAAATATGATTCTCCGTCCAGATAAAAGGCATTTCCGTAATTATAATCGGAACTTCCGATGTTATAAAAACGCGATCCGGCATAATTAAAATAGGCATGCGTACCGGGCTGCTCCATGGCCAATTTACTGCTGAATATTTCGCTGCCTTCCGGCCGGGTAAGATAATTCTCGTTTTCAGCCAGCGACCCGGGCCGATCGCGGAATAATGAAATCATCTGTTCAAAACGGAAAAATCTTCCGAGATTGAAGCTTAAACTGCCGCCCCCGGCCTGCTGTTCAAAACGTCCGCTGCGGTTAAGAGAAAAATCTTCACCGGGCCCGGCCAGATATCCGGGAATTTTCTGCCGGCTGAAACCCCAGAATCCTTCCAGCAGAATCCGGTTTACAAAGCCATTATACTCTTCAAACAGTCTGATACCGGTATTTAAACCCCGAATTTTCAGCGCCCATACTGNNGGGGAATAAGCCTTTATTTCATCTCCCAAACGCAGAAAGCCCCTTTGATTTTTTTTAAAATCGTTATAATCAAGCCGGACATAAAAATCATCAAAAGAAAAAATATCAAAAGTGCGGTCATAAAGCGTTTCGTATGTGTAATTAAGGCGCGCGGCCATGGAAACTCCCCTGGTTCTGTTGTCAAGTATAAAAGTATCAAGCCAGGGAATAAAATTATTGAATCTGCCGCTGTGCAGATATTTAAGGCCGCCGGTAATGTATCCGGAATAACCGTAGGCCTGCAGGAATGGCAGAGCTGGTTCTTCTGCAGTATTGGTAGTATCCGGTTTTCGAACATTAGGCATCTGCGTCTGTTTGCTTTCTGTATTCTGTTTTATACCGCGTCCCTGAGCTGCAGTGTTGGTTTTTTCAGAACCGGTTTTTTTTTGCTGAGGTTTTGTTGCAGGCACGGCGGACGGTTTCTTAGCCGGAGTATTTTGCGTTTTTTTCTTTACGGTTTTAACATTAAGAGCAGGATTTTCGGATATTTTTTTTACCAGTTTTTCAATTTCAACCGGAGATTTGCTGATACTGAAACCGCCGCTTCGCTCGGAAATAATTATTTCTCCGGTTTCCACGCTTACCATATTTATGGTTACAAAATATTTTTCTCCCGGTTTATGGACTGAACCGGTAAAAATAATATCCGTATTGAGGAGTTTTCCGATTTCTACAGCGCAAGCCGTATCCGTGCAACCGGCAGCTTGAAAAGACTGCTCTCTTAAAATCATTTCTATATTATTGCGGTCAAGTACCTTGAATAATCTTGATTTGACCAGACTGACTGAAAAAAAATCGGTTAAAAACTCGGCATCGGCAGCTGAAATGCCCTTACCGGTAAATTTCAGAATCGAGGCATTCTGCATTCCGCAGAACAGATTTTGAAAAATTATTATTATAACAGCGAAGCACAAAAAAAAAGTACCCGTATTTGTTTTTAAAAGAGAACCGGTGAACCGGACGAAAAAGCGTTCTTTTACCATTTTGGTAATCAGGATGTCGATTTAAAACAATAACAGGATGTCCAAATGGGCCCGGATGCGAAGAGATCGTAAAATCGCGCTTTCGGGTATAC
>DNNS01000409.1 GCA_003497555.1 Spirochaetia bacterium | reverse complement strand
GAATTAAAATATAAAAATTATGATTACCGCGGAGCCATAAAAAGTTTTTTCAATCTGGTTATGGCCTATCCCCAGAGTGAATACACTGCCAAGGCCTATTATGAAATCGGCGATTCCTATTACAAGCTCCGCGATTACCGCAAGGCCCTCAGCAATTATGTAATGGTAATTGAAAATTTTCCTGAATATCCGGAAACGCCCATTGCCCTTTACCGTGTAGCGGTTTATCACGAGAGCCGGGGTTTTATGGACGATGCTGTAAAATACCTGAAAATATTAGCTGAAAAATATCCTCTTTCTCCGGAAGCCCCCCGGGCATATATGAAAATCGCCTCGTTTTTATTTGACGCCAAAAACAGTAAAGAAGGTATGGCCTGGTATGAGCAGGCTATTGCCCGATATCCGGAGAGCGAATTTGTTGATTTGGCCTGGTACAGTCTCGGTCTGTTAAATTTTAATCAGGGGGTTTTTAATAACAGTAAATATCTTGACGCGGAAAAATACCTGGTAAAATTTGAAAATGGTTTTGCATCCTCCATTTACCGCGAGAAAGCTATGGAGCTTTTAATTGAAGTTTACAGAAAAACCGGGGATTTTAAAAAACTCGATCAACTTTCCGTATTCTTTGCCGTGCAGTACCCCAAGAGTAAAAAATCCGTGGAAATCCTCTTTAACCTGGCTGTTGATTTTTATGAGAAAAAAAATTATGACAAAGCCTCCGAATATTCCAGGGGGCTGCTTGATAATCCGCAGCTGGAAACCGAAAAAATGCGCAGGATTGCGCAGCTTTATATTGATATTCACAAAAGTCACCTTAAAGACGGCAAAAAACTTTTTTCCGGATATAAAGCCTTTTTTAATACCATGCCTGGTGATGAAGAAGCCCTGCCCTTACTTGGAGAATTTGCCGTCATCGCTTTGAACAATGACGAACAGGATATAGCGCTGCTGGCATTCCGGCGCTTGTCGGAAATAACTCGCGATCCGGAAGAAAAATGCCGGGCCAGTTTTCAGTCTGCCGAGCTTCTTATTAAACAGAACCGGCCGGAAGAAGCTCTTTCCTATTATCAGATCGTGGCGGATGAATTTCCTGATTCCGATCAGGCGGATCTCGCGCTGTTTTCCATGGCAACAATTTTTGAAACAGGCGGCAGCGCCTTTCGCGCAGAAATCATGTATGAAAAACTGGTAAAAAATTATCCCAGCCGGCTTTCTTCAGCCCGGGCCGATTTGATTTTAGCCGGGCAGGAAGTAAAAAACAATGAACTGGAAAGCGCTATCCGCCGCCTTTACCGGGTAGCAGTCACTTTCCCCAGGTTTGATGAAGGCCGCAAAGCCAAAGAAATGCTTAATAAACTGAAATAAGGAGTAAAATTTGATTCTGAAAAACCTGCTTTTAATAATCAGCCTGTTTTTTTTACTGTCCTGCAGCCGCAGTGAACAGTTACCCGCGCGTCTGTCCGCTTTTACCGGTCTGCTTAGCGAAACGGAAATAAAATTATTTGAAGAAAATAACCTGCAGCCGCTGCGTGAACTCCTTGAAAAAAAATACAGCACAGACGCTGATTTTAAAAAAAAACTTGACCGGCTGAAACACGAGGAATGCATTAATCTTTTTTCCATACAGCAGACTCTTGAATATTACAGACAAAATTTTATCAAAAAAAAATAATCTTTAATTAATGCAGATTCGCTTTCTCGGCACCGGCACTTCCGACGGAATCCCGACTTTTTTGTGCTCCTGTCCGGTATGCACCTCTCCTAATCCGGCGAATAAAAGGCTTCGTTCATCCCTGCTGATAACCAAAGAAAATTATACGGTTTTATTTGATACGCCTCCGGATATGCGATACATGCTGCTAAGGTACCGTATTCCGGACCTGGACGCGGTTTTTTATACGCACCCTCATTATGATCACATAGCCGGGCTTGATGATTTACGCAGTCATACCCTGATTAATAAAAAACCGCTTGAGATCTATATTCACCGGCGCTTTAACCGTGATTTCAAAAGGCGTTTCCATCATATTTTTCATCCCCTGCAGACCGGTGGCGGTATAATAAAAATCAATTACCATAATTTCAGGGATTATACACAAATCAAAGCCGGACCTTTCTGTATAAAAACCCTGCCGGTCTGGCACGGAAAGCTTGAAATTACCGCTTACCTTGTAAATAATAAAGTCGCCTATATCAACGATGTCTCCATGATACCGGAAGCGGTTTTTGCCGCACTTGGACAGCCGGAGATTTTAATACTCGATATGCTGCGCATCAGGCCGCACAGTACGCATTTTAATTTTGAACAGGCGCTTGATGCCGCCCGGAAAATCGGAGCAGGAAAAACCTATTTTACCCACATTGCCCATGAAATCGAACATGAAAAAGTATGCGCTATGCTCCCGGCCGGGATGGAACTTGCCCGTGACGGCATGGTAATTGATTTATAATGTTTATAACTGTCTGTCTTAACCCGGTTCTGCAGAAAACTTTATGCCTTTCTGCTCTGCAGGAAAATCAGGTTAACCGGTTGTCATGCCATCAGCTTGACGCCTCGGGCAAGGGAGTAAATGTTTCCCGCATTCTTTCCCTGCTCGGAGCCGGTGTTGTGCATCTTACCCAGAGCGGCGGAGGGTTCCATTTTATTTTCCGCGAGTTTTTAAAAAAAGAAAAATTCAGGAGTATTCTTGTCCCTTCCGGAGCGGAACTGCGTTTTTGCTATACTATTCTGACGGACCGGGGTTCGGCAACGGAAATTGTCGAGGAAGGCAGAAAAGTAAAGCCGGATACAGGAAAAAAAATATTATCGGAATATCAAAAACTGCTTGTTCCCGGCAGGGCCGTGGTTATTTCCGGTACGCGCGCTCCGGGGTTCCGCGACGATATTTTCCCGCTGATGGTAAAACTGGCTGTGAAAAAAAAATGCTGCATTATTTTAGATTACCGGGGACGTGATTTGATAGACAGCCTGCAGTATAAACCTCATTTTGTAAAAATTAATCTTCAGGAATTCGCCGCGACTTTTTTAGAGTACGATGTAAAAGAAAATTTTTCTCCGGCAGGTGTTGTTAAAAAAATCAAACAAATTCTGCCGGAGATTTATAATAAATACGGTACCCGCTTTATCTTAACCGGCGGCAGCCGGAATATTATATTTTTTGACGGAAAAGCATGCAGGGAATACCGCCCCCGAAAAATAACGCCGGTAAATACCGTAGGCTGCGGCGATGCTTTTACAGCCGGTTTTATATTTGAATATATGCGTTCAGAAAATTTTTTTCTCAGCGTTAAAACTGCCGAAAAATGTGCGGGAAAAAATGCGCTTTGCCTGCGTCCCGGTTGTTTTTAATCAACCACGCCTTCACCGGCGTCAGGCGAACGGTATTTGCCGCGCAAAAAATATTTTACATCTCTGATGTTTTTGTCAATCATTTCTTTATACTCAAGGGGCAGGGGTTGGGCTTTAAGCATGTTGAACTGATTAAGGCCTTCTTCTAAATTCCCGAGCAAAGTAATACGGCAGGCATTGCGCAGAGCCGGTTTGAATTTGGAATATGACAGGTTTTCCGGCATATTATCAAAAAGATA
>DNNS01000184.1 GCA_003497555.1 Spirochaetia bacterium | reverse complement strand
TCAGCAGCACGGTTCTTGTTTGCGTGGGCAGAAATACCGGGATTCCTTTTTTAATAGCTGATCGATTCCAGGTTTTCGCGCCTGCCTCATCCGGATAAAATTCTTCCCTTATAGGATCGCTAATGAAAACCGTGTCTGGAAGAGTTTCCTGTAATTGTATAATGCCAAAGCTGGAAAGCGTATCCCAATTTACCAGATACAGGAGTTTTGTTTCGCCACGATCAATAAACTGAAATTCAGTATTTTTCAGCAGGGCGCCAGCCTTGTCCGTGATTTCTGCATATTTATTTACACCGGAAAGCATTTGAGGCAAATAATACTGCAGCGCTCCCACGGGAAGATGAACAGTAGAATAATAAAGGGAGCCTTTGCCGATAGTATTTTTAAAAATAAAATCATTATTGTTTTTCGTCCTGTATAGTACTTTGGCCGCAGCTGTTTCTGTTTTTTCAGATATTTTTAAAGGAACCGAATCATTGCCGAGGACAACAGCATCATCAAATGCGGAACAAACCTTGGTCTTTAGCCCCAGCAAGAGCTGGTTATCAAGCGCTTTTCCATATTCATCGCTACGGAATGCGCCGGCTGAACAAATTACTGTTCCTCCGGAACGCACATATTCGATCAATCGAGGTAATGTATGCGGATAGGAATTGTCTATAAAGGGAATGACCATCGCCTGAAACCGTGAAAGATCATTTTCTGCAAGATCTTCCTCGTACAGAACTTCAAGCGGATAATGCTGCATCAAAAGCGCGTAATAGCAATTTTGGATTAACGGAGCGGTATCAAGTTCCGTGCTAACAGAGGTACGCAGTGTTGGATATGAAAACAGCAGAGCAACTCTGCCTTTAATTCGCGGAAATGGTAAAGCAATATGACCCAGCTTTTTCATTTCATTTTCAAAATCTTTTATACCTCTAAGGGATTCGGGAGGATAAGAATATGGGTTTAGTAAAGAAAAGGCTTTGTATCCGCCGTTAATAACATTTTTTTTGGCATCTTCAAATGTTTTCCATTCAAAGGAGCGTTTATCCCAGGAATAAAAAAAGGACGCGGAACTGCCGTGAATCATCTCATTCCATAAACTAGTTGTAAAATCTTCCCTCCGTGTGGGCACTCGTTTATTATTATCAAAGCGCCCGCAGTACAGTTCATTGTTTACTACTGGTTTGCCATGAGCCAGTGCGGTAGCCATATCCAGATATAAAGCATGGGCCACACTCTCTTCATTGGCTGCATCCTCCATTGCCGTGGCGTTCTCACTCTGCCTGAAAAAGCCGAATTTCGCACCGCCTTCCACACACACTACATCAAGCAGACGTCCGATTTTATAATAATCCATGGTTGCTCCCCGGCTGGAAATAAAATTCCGTATACCGGGCTGTTCCGTGAAATATATATAATCCCTTTTATCTACTTCCCTGATGGTTTTTATTCCTTCCTGTAAAACAGCAACATAACGCTCACCCATGAATTTGGCCCAGTCTACCCACAGACCCGGACAGCTTTCGAATTTTTTTACCAAACCAGCTTCTTCAAATGAGGAAAAGTCCGTTCCCCACACCGCATTTGCCTTTGAGATATCGCTGTATCTTTTTTTCATAGCTTCTTTAAAATAGTTTCGATTATATTCACATGCACAATGATAGGATGATTCATTATACAGCTCGTAGATAAAAGGATTTCCTCCGTTATTAAGAGTAAAAAGAGTTCCGGATTTCCAGTAATATTTTATTACATCCAGGCCGGATGGATGCTCGGGGCACAGAGGAAAAAAATGATGCCAGCCGGTGTTTTGCTGGAAAGCGGCATTCGGGAGAGAACCTTCTTCCCTTGCCGGATTAACTGCACCGCCCAGCCAGGCAAAATCAAGTACCAAAGGCATGCCGTTCAGATTTTTTAATAAATTTTGATAGGCGTAGGCTCGTTCTATATTATTTTTTGTGAGTACCGGAAAATCAAAATGGAGTGATGCAGGCAGCACCGGCGCAGCGCTGATTTGCAGAGATGTAAAACCCAGCTCAGCTGCGATCTTATCTGAAAAAAGTTCATCATAATATGAAATATCCCCGTATCCTTCACGTTTGGTTTTTTCGTTCATAAAATCTTTATTATTATCACTATGCCAGGGTCCGGAAAAAAAGTGCGGTTTTCCATTTAAATAAAAGGTGCCGTTTTTTATTATTGGCCGTATAAAATTATCTTTACTGATGATTTTTTCCTGGCCAAAAAGGGCCAGTAGCGCAGCTCGCTCTGAATTATCAATTCCAATTACCGGCTCGGGAAGTTTTTGATCTGCAGCAAAACCAAGTTCATCAATATAAATATCATCAGCATTGGGCGCAGATATAAACTGAAAATTAATGCTGCTGATTTTTCCCTGCACTTTGGAATTGGCTAAAATCTCAAGAGGNNCCTTTTGCTTTATAAAAACCGGTGATATCCGGCATCCGGTTTTTTGTTTCAATTGTAAAACGAAAACCAGCCAGCGCAGGAGCTGAAGAAGATTTAATTTTAAGTGAGCGTGCTCCCGTATAGGAAACCAGATCGGTTTCTTCTGTAATGATTTTACTCCATCCGGTTTTTATCCAGTTGGGACGCAGATTGTCGTCGAAAATAGGCATCCAGGCTCCGTTATGAACCGGTTTAATTGCGGTGCTGTTTTCCGGCTCATTTTCTGTTATTGTACATTCCAGATCGTCAAAAAACGCTTCGCCGGTTGAACCCCAGCCGTCTGCGCAATATAAATTTATTCTGAATAATCGGGCATCAGCAGGAATCTGCAGGCGGACTGAATACCGGTTCCAGTCAAGTTCTCCGGTGATTTCCGGGCCTGCTGATTTGGAAATCCATTTATCCGAAAGAACAGAAAGACCAATGCCGATTTTACCGGCAGGCTGAGAGGCTTTTTGTTTAATCCAGCAAACAAGATGCACGGTCTTTTCAAGAAGCGGTTTTATCCCGTCACCGGAAAGCTGATAAAATACACCATCATTTACTTTTCCGGTATTGGCATCCAGCAGATGAAAAGAACTTTCCCCGTTTTTTTTTACAGCAGTATTGAATTCTATAATTTCAAAAATGCTTTTGGTTTCTTTATTCCATTTGTATGTTTTGGCCGGAAGATTTTTTTCTGTATCCCATAAATTGGGCTCAAATCCGCTGTTTTCTATTTTAACTGTGTTCGTTTCTAAAGCCCATATTAAAGAAAATGAGGCAAAAAAAAATACACGCTGCATTGCCGGTATGATTTTTATTACAATCGGTTTTTTTAACATAGTTGGTATCCTTCGAAAATAGATTTAAAATGGTTTCACGCAGAGATCGCGGAGCTCGCGGAGAATTGGATCAACCTCGGGGTTAATCTCTGCGAACTATGCGTGAACAATCTTTTCATGGTTGTATCGTTAAGAGATGACTACTTAAATAAATCAGGAGAAAAAAAATCAGCTGCATTTTCTATGATGGATAAAACATTATTCAAGAAAAGAAATTTTTTCACGCAGTATTCTTGCCAGGTTCTCTCCCATGATGGTATGCCCGATAATAGACGGATGGAGCAGATCGAAAGCCAGGCCTGTAAATTCCGTCAATATATCCTTCCCTTCAATGAGAAATAAATTCTGGTCATGATAATCTGCGGTAATTGCCCGTAAAACTTCATTATATTCTTTTTGCCGGATGCTTTCGCTGCTTTCCTGTAAAGGCGTATCCCATAAATTGGGAAAAATCGTGATGATGCCTATGGGTTTTTTGGGGTGCTTGTTTTTAAGCGTTTTAACAAGATAATCGGCACGGGACTTAAACTCATCAGTTGAATATTTTCCCCGCATGTTTATTCCCAGCTCCAGAGTGGCGAAATCCCATTCGCTTTTCTCAGCCAGAAAATGCGCGACTTTTTTTTCACAGTGACAGGAGCCGCTCAGGCCTTTATTCAAAACATCAACTTTCAAACGCCAGGCCGCCTGTTGCGGGTAACCGTTAATGTGGCTGTGCGTAATCGAGGAGCCGTAAGCAAGCCAGCGGAGTTTGGGTTTTTCTTCAGCAAGCGGAGCACGCAACTTATGGCCGAAAACATCAATACCGTGAAATAGGGCGCAATAGCGGTCAAATTGTATACGCCAGAGATTAGGAGAAAACATGCGGCGGGTGAGGTGTTGAGGCTGAATTTCATTAAATCTTTCAGGCGGTGTGAGATGAATTGTATTAATTACTCCTCTCTGCAGGCCGTGTGTAGAATGAATATAATCTCCCCGGTAAACGCGTAATTCACCGTTATCGTTATCCATTGTTGAGAGAAAAAGCCGGATATTTTGCGAATCGCAAACGAAACGAATTTCACCTCCGGTAGATTCCAGCGCTACAAGTCTTCCCCGTTCACTTAAGGAGGCGCGAACTTCTCTGGGATAACGCGGCAGCAGATAGCCGCCGCCGAATTCACATTGTTCCGGTTCCGTAATGTTGTGAAATTGACAGTTTTTAAAAATCATAAAAAGCTCCAGGGTTAATTATTTTATATTTTTCTACAGGTTCCGCCATTGATTAATTTTACAGCGGTTATCTCCCGAATCATATTGAAATCTTTTTCTGCTCCTCTGGTTAAAAGCAGTTCCACCGCTCTGCGGCCAAGTTGAGAAATACCTATGTCAATTGTAGTCAAGGGAGGATTTATATCCTGCATTTCCTGCAGACCATCACAACCTATGATACTTAAATCAGCGGGTATACGCAGGCCTTTATTACCGGCGGCAATCATTACGCCTTTCGCAATTAAATCATTAAAGCAGATAAACGCGGTAGGCCGGTCAGGCAGAGAAAGCATTTTTTCAGCGGCTTTGGCAGCTTGCGCAGCGGTATCATTCCCGCCAGGCTCAACGCAAACAAAAAAATTACGATTAACCGGCCAACCGTGATATTCGGCGAATTCTTTTATGAAACTAATGCGCATTTCCACATTATCGGCTACGTGGGTATAGTCACAGTCCAGCGAGCTGTAAGTCTTACTGCTCATGATACAGCCAATTCTTTTATGATTCAGACTGGCAAGATGATTCAGAGCCAGAGATAAAGCGCGGAAATAATCCGGGGTGATGCTGGCTACAGGCCAGGTCTGATTCATCGCGCCTATGGAAATTATGGGAATTGAATCAATCCACCGATCGAGCAGAATATTTATACTGGAATAATACCCGTATATTATCAGATAATCAAATTCACTGGTTGCCAGTTCTTCTTTGATATATTGTATACGCCTGGTAGCCAGAACGGGCATGGAATAATTCAGCACGCTGTATTTTGCATAATCGATGTTTTCCATTATGCTTTCGTTGATGAGGCGCCAGAATTCGTAGTGCGGGGTGTTGGCCGAAGAAATCACGGCAATATTTTTTTTTCTCTGCAGTTTTTTTACGGAGTCTCTTATGAAAGTACCCTTACCGCGGATTTTGATTATATAACCATCATTTATAAGTTTTTGCTGAGCGCTGCGCAAAGTATTTAGTCCTACTTCCAGCTCTTTCTGCAGAATTTTTTCAGTCGGGAGCATTCCGGAAGAGAATTCTCCCCGCTTGATTCTTTTTTTCAGCTGCGCATAGGCGTTTTCAGTAAGAGTAAGAAGGTCTGATTTCATGGGGAATAACACCTTATAATTTAAAAAATTTTTTTATGATTTATCATATGAATACTTTCGCATGTACATTCAATAAAAGGCAAGCAGATTGGCAAGAAGTTTTGCGGCAATCGGATCATTAGATGACTTTTCGCCAACCAGCATTGAGGAGACGAGGATTGCGCCTTTTCCAATGTTCCGCTCCATCATGATTATGCTGTAGCCCGGTTCAATATAGTCATATTGAACCGGCATCAGTTCATCTTCAGCAAGGCCATTGCCTATACGCGAAAGAACTGTATCGCGCTTCCCTGCGGTTTTTACGCTTAAATAACAATGCGCAAGGAAGCTGTCTCCGTTCCACCAGCGCATATCGTCCTCTGAAAGCTCAGCAAAGACAGGATGCTGCGGATTGACGATATCCGCGCGATCGGTGTGCTTAACCTGGTTAGCGGCCCAGCGTGACCAATGAGGCTGATTGGCCTTGATGAAACCTATTCCGCAGTTCAAGACGTTTTCGGAGAACGGCGTCGGATTCTGTTCCAGGATTATCGCGTGCCCGCCGTATATAATCCAGGTTTTTAATGCCTCGGCGTAGAAGCTTGTTGTCTTGTCCAGGGAATGCGGACCGAAAAGCAAGGTTGTCTCGCCTGGTTTTTCGGTCAGGACATCCTCAACGAAGCGAAGTTTTTTCACATCATCCAGGGATAGTTTTGCGGATGG
>DNNS01000589.1 GCA_003497555.1 Spirochaetia bacterium | reverse complement strand
GTAATAATGAACGCAGCACCGGCCCGGATTTTTTCTTCAAGTTTTTTCTGTTCAAAATCGTGCGGTTCGTACTGATTATAGGCTGCGCCTAAGGTAAATTTTCCCGGGTACTCGCGGTGAATATATTTGATCAGATCTACGGAACTGGTATTGATACTGTCTGACCCGATCTCGCGGGGAGCAAGTTTGGGAAGCCTCTCGCTGCCGTCGCCGGTAATAACCAGAATATCGGTGGTACCAAGCTCTGCGGCAGTCTGCAGTATTTGATCAAGGTTTTTTCCGGAATGATAGGTATTAAGATGCAGCAGCACCCTTCCGGCTGCCGTAGGTAAGGAAAGTTCTTTTATTAGTTCGGTTCCCTGAAAGGAAAGATGCCCCATGGCGTTATCAGTAATGCAGACTGCATGCCCGCGTTCCAATATTGTCAGATAACGGGCTTTGAATTTTTTCAGCTCTGCCTCCAGGTCTTTTGCCGATTGCCTGGGAGGCGCTGCTTCAATCAGATATCTTCTGTTATCAATTAATGCCTGCATATTGCCGCCATACAGTTATTATAGCCAGATGCATGCCTGATTGATAGGAATTTTTAGCTTTAATTTTGTATGAAACTGCTGCAGAAGTATTTTTTTGTATCCACTCAAATTTTACAATTNNTTTAAAATCTGAGTAAGTACATTTTTTTTAAAAAAGCGGGAATTGTGAGATAATATAAGGGTGCGCAGAGACTGGAAATTTATGTTATAATACCTGTAACTTAACCAAGGAGAAAATATATGAGTAATCTTAAAACCTGGCAAAAAGCCCTGATTATTATCGGCGGCATACTGCTTATTCTGTTTATTCCCTACAGCTGCGGAACAGGCATGTACAACAGTATGGTTTCCAGTGATGAAACGGTAAAAGCATCCTGGTCTGAAGTAGAAAACCAGTATCAGAGAAGATACGATTTAATACCCAATCTGGTGGAAGTGGTAAAGAAATACGCTTCGCATGAAAAAGAAACCCTGCAGGCAGTTACTGAAGCGCGTTCCCGCATGGGCGGCGTGGTGAATATTCCCAAAGATGCTGTAAATAATCCGGAAATCATGGCCAAATACCGCGACGCGCAGGCTTCTCTCGGTTCGGCTCTGCAGCGGCTTATGATGGTTTCTGAAAATTATCCCCAGCTTAAAGCCAATGAAAATTTCCGCGATCTGCAAATACAGCTGGAAGGAACTGAAAACCGCGTAACTGTGGCGCGTAACCGCTACAACAGTTCCGTACTGGAACATAATAAAAATGTCCGTTCATTTCCCAAGGTTCTTTTTGCCAATATGATGGGCTTTAAAACAGCCGAAAGTTTTAAAATGGAAGAAGCAGCGGCAACAGCGCCCAAAGTAAAATTCGACTAATTAAAAATTTTTCTGCGGCATTATGCTAAATACGCTTCCCCTGAAGGGAATGAACGACTATTTTCCAGATGATCAGCGGAAAACCGATTATATCCTGGAAAAAATTTCAGCAGCAGCGCACAGTTTTGCCTATGAAAAATATGACGCCCCGGTACTTGAGCCTGTAGAGCTTTTTTCCGCCAAATCATCAGTCGAACTGGTAAACGAGCAATCATATAATTTTACCGACAAGGGAGGAAGGCATCTTATCCTGCGCCCGGAAATGACGCCTTCCATGGCGCGCATGATGGCCCGGGTAATAAAAGAAAAACCCAAACCCCTGCGCTGGTACTCCTTCCCCAACTGCTACCGCTATGAAAGGCCGCAAAAAGGCCGGCTGCGCGAATTCCGGCAGATAAATTTTGATCTGGTAGGAACAAATTCCATTTATGCCGATGCCGAAATGATCAGCCTCCTGCGTTCTGTTTTTTCTAATTTCGGCGCTTCGGAAAATACTTACTCCATACGCTTCAATGACCGCAGATTAATCAATTCCCTGCTGGGCGCGCACGGTTTTAATGCCGAACAATCCATTTTATTTTTCAGCACAGTCGATAAAAAAGGAAAAATGCCCGATGCTGATTATAATGAATATATCAGAGAAAAACATGACGGGCAGGCGGAATTTGTTTTAAAATATCTGCAGGCTGACAGTATATCGGCAATCAGCGAACTTGCCGGAACAAACGCTAACGCAGAGTTCAGCCAGGCAGCGGATAAATGCCGCGAATTTATTTCCGCCGTTAACCGCCTGGGTATAAATAATCTTGTTTTTTCTCCTTCCACAGTGCGCGGGCTTGATTATTATACCGGCATAGTCTTTGAAATTTTTGCCGAAAGCGCCGGGCCTGCGCGGGCCCTGTGCGGAGGCGGCAGATACGATAATCTGCTTGGGCTTTTTTCCGGTGAAAATTTAAGCGGCACCGGTTTTGGAATGGGCGTCTATATTTTGGGTCTTTTCCTTGAAGAAAACGGATTACTCCCTGATTTTTCCGAAAAAACAGCATCAGAAAAATCCGCTTTTTGTTTTTTTACCGAACCCGGCCTTGCTTCCCTGACTGCAGCAGCAGCAGCGCAGATGCGTCTTAACGGATGGGCAGTGGAATTCGAACCCGAAGCCGGAAAAATCCCCAAAATGTTGGGTAAGGCACAGAAAAAAGGCTATAAATTCTGCCTGCTTTTGGGTCCCGATGAAGAAAAAAAACAGTGCATAGTTTTAAAAAATCTTGAAAATGGCGAAAACAGGGAAATAAAAGTAACACAGGTGCATTAGCGCCAAACAATCCTTCCCGCTCTGCGGGCAAATTTTAAAATAAGCTGTCGCGCAGAGAACATTCTGTCCGTATTATTTTTTTCAGCACGCAATATTTTTTTTAAGCGTATATGAATGTGGAATTATTGTCTGTTTCGGCTTCGAGAAGAAAATCAATGATGTTACGGTGATTAATACCGTCTAGGGGATTAAGTATCGTGTCCATGGAAAGTACGGTTTTACTGTGCTGATCGGGTATTAAACGCAGGTTTCCGAACTCGCGTTCTATAATTTTTGCATCCGCAAGATGACAGGCGACCTGAAAATATCTGATTCTGCCGTTTTTGACAGCTACAAAGTCTATTTCCCGTTCTCCCTGTTTACCGACAAAAACCTGATAGGCTCGCCGTTTAAGCTCCATAAAAACCGTATTTTCCAGAAGGCCGTTGATATCCCGATCCGCATACCCGGTAAACGCATGCCGCAGCCCCGGCTCATTAGCGTAATATTTATCATATAATTCCAGATGACGTTTGCCTTTGATGTCAAAGCGCGGCGCCCGGTGAATCAGGTAGGCACTTTCCAGGTGGGAAAGATAACTAAGCACTGTATCAACCGAGATTTTTATTTTCTGCGATTTAAAATAATCGCTTATTTTTTTAGCAGTACTGATGGAACCGACATTGTCGAGAATGAAACGGAATATTCGCTCCAGTACTCCGACATCACGGATGCGAAACCGCTGTACTACGTCGCTCAGCAGAATTGAGGAAAGGACTGAATTAAGATAGGGAAGCGAAAGTTCATCACCCAGGGGAAAAGCATGAATGCCCGGCAGGCCGCCGTAGCGCAACCACTTGTTAAATTCCGAATTTTTTTCAGGGGAGTCCGCGCCCAGATAACGGAAATCAAGAAATTCTGCAAAAGAAAGCGGATATACGGAAAATTCAATATAGCGCCCGGTAAGATACGTTGACAACTCGTTAGAAAGAAGGTGGGCATTGGAACCGGTAATGATAATGTCCATTTTATTTTCTGCCAACAGCGAATTAATAACTTTTTCCCAGCCGTTAATTTCTTGCACCTCATCAATGAGAAGATAACGCTTCCCGCTGATTGATTTCTGCCAGGTTTTTATATAATTATTAAATGTCTGGTAATTACGCAGGTTTTCATGTTCCAAAGATTCCATATTCAAAAGCTGAACTGTGCCGCGGGAATTTAATATGGAAGCAAGCTGGGCAAGAATAGTGCTTTTACCGGTGCGCCGCATACCGCTGATTACTTTAACCAACGGCGCATCAATATAGGGCATTATTTTTTGAATATACAGGTTCCTGGTAATCATTTAACAGGATTATAGTCTAAACTTATTGAAAAATCAATAAAGTTTCGACTATGAACACGGTAAGTGCATATGGCCAAGAAGCAACGTACGCAAACCGCGCGACCAATTAATTATTTTGCTTAAGAGTATTATCCAAGATGTACTGCTGTGGAAAGCGGGTTTCACCTTTGCGGTTTTAAATCGCCGGAAAAACTCCAGATTAAAGAAGAGTTTACGCTTCTGGAAGAATTTGTCTGTGATGCGATTCTTGATGATATAAGATATTAATGATTTAAATTATTCTTTTCCAAATTTATTTTTGCAGTTATTAGAGGTTTTAAATATGTTTTTCGTACTGGTTATACAGTATTTTGGCAAGTCCCACAGATCCGGTACGTGAAATATTTTTGGCATGTTCGGTATATAGCATATCGCTGAAAACTTCTTCAGCCTGCCCGCCGTCCAGCAAGCCTGATTTCACCACGGTTTTACGCATGGCATCAAGCATCATTTTTACAAACAGCGATTCCATTTCCTGGGTAGCCCTGGAGAGTCTTTTTTTGGGATCTTTAATATTATTGATCATGGAAATATCCGTAGATTCTGTTTCCATGCGGCCGCGGAATTCCGATAATTTGGAATCGAATTGCCGATATTTATTCACAAAAAAATTATTTTCCGTATTAAGACTTAAACCGTCAAGCATAAAAATCTCCTATTGGACAATAATCTGCGCATTAAGCGAACCGCTGCGGGAAAGTGCGCTGAATACAGCTATGATATTCTCGGTTTTCAGGCCGAGTTTGTTCAGCGCTTCAGCCAAATCCCCGGCAGTTGTGTTTTTTTCCAGCATGGAGTTAATCTTGCGGCCTTTAACTTCCACACTTATGCCGGGAAGTGAAATCATGGCAGCATCAATGCGTACATTATCCCCCACAACCACAATCCCGGTTTTTTTATCAATTACCACTCTGGCCTGGGTATCGGCCGAAGTTTCCAGCTGCATAATTTCGGAAATTACTTTATAAAGCTCGTCTTTCATAGCATCCGGAATGCGGATGGAAATCTTTTTGTAATCAATCACCTGGGCAGCTATTTCACTGTTGTAATCTTTAATGGCATTTACCAGTGACAGGGCGGTTGTAATATCCGGATTTTTAAGTATCAGCTGCAATGCGGTTCCCTGCAGATAACTGCCTGCTTCGCCGCTCGCTTTTTCCACAACCGCACCGTTATATATCATACCGCGCCTGGTGCTGCCGCCTTTGCCTGCGCCGGTATCTACAATTCCCTGAACAACAGCATAAATCTGATTATCAGCGCCCCGCAGAACTGTCTGCAGCAAGAGTCCGTTATCAATACTTTTGGAATCCGATACTGAAGCAATCTGCACATCAAGCATATCGCCTTTGGAGGTAAAACCGTCCATTTCTGCGGTAACAGCCACTACTGCGCAGTTTTTTGTCTGTAAGTATTTATCTTCTATAACAATACCTGAATGTTCCAGGTATTTACCAATAGTTTTAAGAGTAAGGGGATTTTTACTGTCGCCGCTTCCTTCCAGGCCCACTACCAGACCGTATCCTTTTAAAATGTTTCTTTTTACGCCGCTTATATAGGCAATATCTTTAATCCGCGATTGATAGGCGCTGTTCAGAACGGAAACGAAAACTGCGGAAAAAAAGAATAATTTTATCATTATAAAAATTATGTTCCTGCTTGTATTATCGGGAATAAACGGTTTTATTAAAGGATTTTATAGTCTTGTTTATAACGGCTGCGAACAGACCGGTAACTTTATCTGTTTTATTGACGCGCTGGAATTTGAAGGTATGCCCTTCAGCACCCGCGGCAGGTACAGTACCTGCGGTCCGCAAAGAGCGTACAGCGGAGAATCGGTACGGGTACAGATTCATCCTCCGGTCCTGGTAAAAAACTAGGCAGAGAATTCAAGCATCCTGTCAAGAGATGCCCGTGCCTGTAAAATGATCTGCGGCGGCAGAATAATTTCATGCTGCATTTTTTCCAGCGCATTATAGACATCTTCCAGTCTGGTCTTTTTCATATTGGCGCATACCGGCGCTGTTCCGGGGTAAAAAAAACTTTTCCCCGGGCTATCCTGCCTGAGCCTGGTTATAATGCCTTCTTCTGTACCGATAATAAATTTTTCAACCGGTGAAGACTTGATAAAGCGCAGCATACCGGAGGTTGATTCCACGCGATCCGCCAGGTCAACAACATCGGCCCGGCATTCGGGATGAGCGATAAAAAGAGCTTCTGGATGATTTTTTTTGGCCTGTATTATATCCTCCGCCCGGATTTTTTCATGAACTATACAGAAACCTTTCCAGGGAATTATTTTTTTATCGGTAAACCTTGCGCACCAGGCAGCTAAATTTCTGTCCGGAGAAAAAATTATTTCCGGGGCGTCAATCTTCTGTACAATTTTTACAGCATTGGCCGAGGTGCAGCAGACATCGGTAA
>DNNS01000568.1 GCA_003497555.1 Spirochaetia bacterium | reverse complement strand
TGCGCGTATAGAAAATCCTGCTCTGCGCGAATATTTTGACGAATGTTTTATTTTCGGCGATCGCCATACTTACTGGCTGGAAGCAGTGTACCCGGCCGGAAGCTCTTTTTCCACAACCATTACTTCCGATTTTCACCGCGTTTACCGCCGTGAAGCCCTGCTGGGTACCGGTGGTGGAAGCCTTGCCACTCTGCTTGCCGAACTTTATGCCCCGCAAAATTCCCTGAACGCGTCCTGCACAATCAGCATGAATATTGTTTCCAATACTTATAATAGTTTTTATGAAAGCGGGAAACCGGTATATCATCAAATAGTACTCTCGAGCAGTGATGCTGCCAACAAAACTAAAGGCGGGTTGATTTTGAAATTCCGCATACCGGCGCAAGCAGGAGCGCTTTCTTTTAAACCGGCCGATGCTTCGGGCTTCACCATAGCCGGCCATAAAGACAAGCTTTTCTGCTCCTTCTGGGACGGGAAAATCTGGACAGCTCTCTCTACATCGGTTTATGAAAGACGAATGCAGAATAATTTCAGCTTTCTTGAGCTGGAAACATCAGTAAACAGGCTGGGTATTTACGGAATAATGTATAACCCGCAGGCTTCGGTAGCTGATCAACCGCTTACTGTTAAAAACCGCATTTTTGTTCCCGGCTTAAACGATCCCATGCGTTCGAGCGTGCAAATCAGCTTCCCTAACCCAAATCGCGAGCAGGTAAAAATTCAGGTATTTGATCTTAAGGGTAAAATTGTAAAAGATGTTTCATTTTATGATTGGATAAGTTTCTGGGCATGGAACGGGCTTGATAACAGCGAAAAACTCGCTGCTCCCGGCTTGTATATAGTTTCTATTACCGTGGGTGGAATAAGAAACGATGCTCATAACGCGCATGTATATTTGCTGAAGTAAAAGTAACGGAACCGAAATACTACTAAGCTCTCCTGATGCATGAAAAACAATCCGTGAAAATCTGTGAGATACATGTCAAAGCTTTGTTTTGCGGCGACAATAGCTTTTTGCAGAAACATAGACAATGTTTACTTCTGGTGCAGAAACTGGCCGGGCTGCGGGTTTATATTCAGGAATCGATATAAATATTTCTGAATTGAACAGGAGAAGCTCCAGTCATTTTCTTAAAAAAAGTTGAAAAATAGTACTGATCATTAAATCCAAGTTCATTTGCAATAAGTTTTATTTTTTTTGTTGAATAAACAAGATCGTATTTAATTCTGTCAAGAAGCCTGTTTTCAATATATTGCTTCAGCGTGATGCCTATTTTTTTTTTAAATTTTGCAGATATATAATAATTTGACACATTGGCTATTTCTGCCAGTTTTCGTATTGAGAGATCCATTGAGAGGTTTCTTTCAATACAATCCAGTATTTCACCATCCCCCTATGCTCGGAATACGCCTGGATTTTTTTTAATAAAATCTTTATTGTATTGCTTTTCGATAATTGAAAGCAGTAATTCCATAATCTGTTAATCAGCGATTTGACGTTATATATGTGCCATTTCCAGCGTTTATCCAGATCTGCAAAACCTATTGAATAGATTTTAAGATCAAGATTTTTAATTAATGCCCGGGTTTTTTTGCTTTTTAATAATCATGTTAAATAATATAAAAATTTTATTAAAAAATCCATTGCTTGTTTGGTATAGTCCAAATATAATAATAGCATAATATATTTATTTTAAGGTTTGTTGTTATGGCAAAATTGTATATAATGTCTGTTTTGAAAATCTTTGTGCTATTATTTTTTTCTATTTGCGCAGTTTTCCCCAACTGGTATTCAGATTGGTCATTCAGAAAAGCTATCACCAATAATCTTGCTATCGGGGGAGATTTAACCAATTTCCCGCTGCTGGTGGTAATCAGCAACGATGCAGATCTTAACAGCTATGCTTCTAATAATGGATATGATATTCTTTTTACTTTGTCAAACGGGCAAAATAAACTTGATCACGAAATAGAGTATTACAGCGCCGGAACGCTCATTGCTTGGGTAAAAATACCGTATTTTTCCGCGTCTGTTCAGTCTTCCAATAATCTTTTTATGTATTTTGATAAAAATAAATCGGGCAACCAGCAAAACATTAGCGGAGTTTGGAGCGGACATCAGGCAGTGTTTCACCTCTCATCACTTAATGATTCTACCGCCATAGCCAATGTACTGGCCAGTACCGGGCCGTCATACAGTTCAGGTGGGTTGATTAACGATAATTATCAATTTGCTAATTCTGGTAAGTTAGCATGCGCTGCGTTAAATAATCTTAATTTTCCGCAAACTGCAGGTACGATATCTTTATGGGCTAAAGGTGATTTTGCTTCGCAAGATGAAACGGTAGGAGTTTTTGATAAAAGGGATAATAATCGCAGTCACTATTATATGAGATGCTATACTGCCACAACCGTACAATTATGTTTTCAGACAAATGCGGCCTATGCGCACTCGGCCAGCAGGGGTTTTTTAAATAACGAATGGAATTATTTTGTTATTACCTACTCAACTACTCAAATTACCCATTATTCAAACAATGGTTATTTTATCAGCACTGCCGCGTTAGCAACACCCAATCAACCTTCTAATCAGTATTTTGATATTGGAAATGCCTTTACCGGATATATCGATGAAGTACGATTGTCTTCAATAGTTCGTTCTTCCAACTGGATTTTAAATGAATACAGCAACCAAATTACTCCAACAGCCTGTAGGAAGATCGGCTCAGTCGAAACATTCCCCGGCGTAATATTTTCTTCCATCACTCCCGCATCAACTCCTTGCGTAGTCGGCGATAACACAGTTCTCACTCTTGATGCCCGCGTTCTTACCAATACAATTACCTCTGTATATATTACCTGGGGCGACGGCAGCAGCAGTTCTTATTCGCCGAACATGGTAAATATTTCCGCCGAAAATTTCTCATACGTTTTTAATACCTGCTCCAATTTTACTGTTACCGCTGTGGTTAGTGCTTCAAACGGCTACGTCGCCACTAACAGCACAACAATTTTTACTTTGCCTTACCGCTTTTTTAATCCGCAGCACATGATTTTTTTCAACGATTCAAAAGGCTGCCTTGTAAAATGGGATATTTTATCAAGCGCCAATATCATGCACTTTAATCTCTACCGCGGAAACGATCTGCA
>DNNS01000611.1 GCA_003497555.1 Spirochaetia bacterium | reverse complement strand
TGTCTTCTCCTTTAATATTTATATTTTTATAATTTATTTTATAGAAAATATTTTCGATACTCATGGATTTCCCCGTTTATATAATAAAGGCCTTTCCAGCGGTTGCGTGGTAATTTTTTCTGTTCCGGTTTCTTCAGATATCATGAACCATGTCCGGGGATCATTGAAATAAATTATATGGCATTTTGGATTACTCCAGTGCCGCCCTGCGCTGTTATACCACATAAGAATATCATAGGTATTGGTTATTAAAAAATCAGAACTGTTTATTATTCTGAAAAGTTCATTTCCCGGGCCGGCATTTCCAATACCTCCATAACTGAAAATACGGATCTTTTGAGAATTTTTTATAATCATCACCAGTTCATGCCCCTCACTTTTCAACCCATAAATAGAAATATTTTGCGAATTACAAATTTCCATATTAGCTAATCCGGAATAGGTATGCTCGGCATTGCATTGGTAAAAATCAAGCGGGCCGCAAGTGTCTTTAATTAAAATATGCCTGTAATCCGGACCCGGAGCCCAGGGGCTTTCATCCTGGTTATAAGCATACCATTTGCCGCTGCCGTTACCGGTGATTATGATTAAAGGCGCGAGCCTTTGGGGAAAAGCCGGATGATCAGGGAAGCCTTCTTCTTCCATTTGCGCTTCAATGCTTTTGGGAGGCAAACCGGCATGAGCAGATCTGAAAACAGATTTGCCTCCGCATCTCCATAAAAGCGCATACGCGCCGGTTGCTTCAACCGGTATTTCTATTCCGCAGCCGAACAGTATGGTTTCGGCGCCGGGATCATCAGCAGTTTCCAAAAGCGGCCTGGCATTCTCCGGATCAGAAAAAAATGGCTCCTGCTTTTGTATAAGAATTACTGATAAATGCCGGGCTACTCCGATCAATTTGGTTTCCGGCCTGCAAGTGATGGTTCTGGTTATCCGGTAGTAGCCTTTGGGAAGAAAAATAATCTCATGTTCATTGATTGCTTTTTGCAAAGCTTCGGTGTCGTCACTACAGCCGTTACCTTTGGCATTATAGGCAGGGTTTTTAATGTTTACCGCGCCCGGGCTTTCCCAGGCCGGGAAATCCGCTTTCCATAAATGTTTCTGTACAAAATCGCATTCCGGTTTTATATCATTTTTATAATTTTCATAACTGTCTGTTATTTTTTTGCCGTCGCAATATACTGGCGAGGAATATTTGTAGGAAATATTTTTAAATATTTTATCCGGCATTTCCTCATAATCTATGGCATGGGCATATTCATTAATTTGAATCCACCCGGAAGGATTACCTTTTAATCCGCTGCCGTCCGAATTTATAATTGCATTATCCGCATATTGCATATATACATTATGCAGATATACATTTCTTGCGGATGAAATCCCGGTTTTTGATCCGCCTCCCGGGCGCTGATCAAAAATTATTTCCGTATCAACCAGAGAAACATGGCCGTTGAATTCTACAATTGCAGCGTTTTTTTCTATTTTGATAGCGGGACCGTTTGTGCCGGATACGATTTTTATGCCGACTGCCGACAGAGCTTGTGCTCCGGAAAAAAGTATGGCGGCATCAGTCTGCTTAAGCAGGGTAATGCCTGCAATAGTTGGTACAGGATTTGTTTCCCGCAGATCAAGACCGATTCTTCCTCCGATGACTGTAATACCGGCATGACAGCCCCCGGACCCCACGCCTCCGCATAAACCTGCAAACCCATGAACGGCATTGATAGTTGTATCCTGTACTCCCGAACCCTGCGCTCCCTGCAGATGAACCCCCACGGCCCCGGCATTGCCTTCTTCTATATCGATATCAATATTTATGAGCATCTGATTCATGCAGATATTTGGCTGCGGTTTTTCCGGATCGAGCTTGTTATAGCTTCTGGCCCAAAAATCAATTATGTATTTCGGCTGTTTGGGATTATGAAAACCCCGAGAATGGGCTGATAAAATAATTTTCGGTCTTTGCTTTGGCTGCCTTGCGGAGCCGGACAGAATACAGGGAAATGTTTTGGCTTGAATAAGTGCGCCTTCTTCGGATAAGCGCAGATTCTGAATACAGGAAATCGTATCAGAAATACGGTATTGCCCGGGCGGGAAAAAACACACCAACTGATGATCTCTGGCAAAATTCACCGCTGCCTGAATTGCTTTTGTTGCGTCTTTTATGCCGCCGGCATCCGCAAAAAACGGTGAAGCGCATACATCGACCAGGCCTGAATTGATCAGCGGACTAGAAGCGGCCTGAGCGGGAATATCCAGCGAAACACCATAGGGAACCGGCGTTTTTACGCTGGCATGTATGAATGGCCTGTATTTTGCCATATCAATTTTTTCCATATAATGAAGGCATTTAAATTTTTTCTTGCTTTTCATATTATTCCTTGATTTTTGCAGACTATTTTATCATGTTAATAATTTATATTTTGCTTACACCAGCTATATCATTTTATTTTAATAAATAACAATGAACATTAAACGCATCATTACTTATGCCCCCAATAGTAATAGTTACAATGTAAAGACCGGATTCAGCAATTTTTCCAGTTTTATCGCTGCCATTCCATGACCAAAAACTAATCCAGTTATAAAATTCCATTTCGTTAACAATTTTACCATTCACGTTGAAAACTTTTATGTTGACCTGCTCGCGCTCAGGATTAGGGAAGCTGATCTGCACACTGGAACGGAGCGGATCGTTTATACCGGGAACAAACAGCCTGTTTTTTACTATGGGTTTATCATTTTGTATTGTGCTTTCCGGATTATATATTATGCCGTAAATACCGAGCTTGTTTACCGATGTTTCCAGTTCAAGAAAGCTGAAATTATTCTGCATACGTTTTTCATAAACCGCAGTGGAGAGAGCTGTCCAAGTTTTGCCGTTCCAGAAGGAGCAGAAAAGCTTGTCTTTATGACCGGCTATGGTAAAGCCCGAAGCATCGGACGGTTTAAACGAAAGCGCCCCGGCTTGCGCCGGTATGCGGAATTTTAAAACCATACCGCCCTTAATTTTGTCGGCAATATCGAGGCTGGAGAGCTCTATTTGATGATATACCGGTTTGCCGCTTTCATAAAAACTGGCATAAGTGTTGGAAACAATATTCATGCTGATGGTACAGGATGCGCTTAACACATTTTGCGGAGCGTAAAGTTCGGCAAGCAAAGTGGCGAGGCTGCCGCCGCCGGTACCCAGCAAGGCTTCACGGCGGTAAACACGGTGAAAATCGGAAGTATTGGTGGTAGAAAAAATACTTCCGGCCGGGTAAACTGCTTCCAGCCAGTAAGTATGCCGATCGCCGAAAATAAAGCATTCGTCAAGGTATTCGCGCAAAGCGGGGTTTTCTATGCGCGCCTGCAGATCGTTTCCGCGGTAGAGATTAAAGTGATCGATATTGGCGCTTGAAATAATATCCCATTTTATAAGGCAGCCTTTTGAGTCGTTGGAAAAACTCATGTATTGCGGATTATAAAACCGGTAAGGCAAAGTAGAAATAGTTGTGCTGTTAGTGGCGGCAAAACCGCTTGCTGCAGTTACCGTGAAATTAGAACGCATTAAATAGATATGTGAAAAACTTTCGCCAGCAATATCAATAACGCCGGGTAAATAACTGCTCGTTTGTCCGTCGCCCCAGTTTATACTAACTGAACTGATAATTCCGGTTAGCAACCGGGCGTTAAGTTGAAAAGCAATATTTTCTCCCGCAACCCCGATGCTGTAAAGCGGCGTGATGGATGAAAACAGTACGCCGGGATATAATTCCCGTAAGCCTAATTTGATAAAATCAGTTGGAGAGCATTGATTCGAATAGCTGGTAGTAACCCAGTTACTGGATCGCGCTACTGCTGATAATCTTACTTCATCAATTTGTCCGATATAATCTGCAGATGCACCGGAATTATTTCCAAAGTAAAGCGGACGATTGGTATAATCAATTAATTCGCCAAGATAGGCGTCGGTTTTAATTTCCTGCCAGCCGTTCATATATAAAACAGCGTTTTTTGAAATATAACTAACTGTTGCTGCCATATAATGCCAGACATCATCGTCATAAAGAGCAGTTGTTGTTGTGCGGCAATAATTGGCATTTTCACTTCTCTGTTCAAAAGAGACAGTGCCGGTTAACCTGAAGTAAATAAAATAACCTTGTCCGAATCCGCCTCCGGTATAACGATCAATCAGCCTGGCATAATCAACTGTCTGCGCAGGAGCTTTGAACCAGATTTCAAAGGTATGATCGGTATTGGTAAGAATCCATGCAGGATCATTGGGATTATTGATTACATCCGATCCTGCTGCAAAAGACTGACATCCGGATATTTTCCCGTTTGCTTCATATGCCGGATTAGCTGTACCGGTTTTTACGCCGGATTGACCGGTAACAGAGTTGGAGATATTGATGCCGGAACTTTCATTCATATGCCATACCGCGCGAAAACCATTATTCCAGGTGTTTGAAACATTCTGCTGGCTGCCGGATTTTGATTTATCAAAATACATGTGAAGAATATTCGATGCCGTCTCAGTTGCAGAAAGCAGCGGCATTTTCACCCAGGCAATCATGGTTCCCGTACTGTAATATTCTATCTCGTGATCAAGTTTATTGGTACTGGATGTGAGCGTAAAGAGTATGTCGTGTCCGTTATTAGAGGCGAAGACGTTTAAATCGCTGTCGTTGCTGATAACAATGAGCAGTGGGAAATTGGTGAGATCACCGCTGATTGCCGGGTTATTGGTGATTGATTTGCGGTATGACCAGGAAGAATACCACTGGGCGTTTAACGCAGAACTGAAAAAAAGTATAAATCCGCATAATCGAACCATGTCTTTATTATGAATAATTTTGTTATAAAACAAAATGTCTTAAAATATTAAAAAGATGTCTGATTAGGATATTTTTTTTAGTAATTATGCACAATAGGATTACATGACAATTCAGGCTGTCCGGCAACTAGTACTTTGACCATGTGATTTTTAAGGAAATTTAAAGAAACCGCAGATGAACACAGAAAGCCGGTTACCGGTTTATCTGGATTTATACATATTGCGCCATTGCTGCGGAGATTTACCGATGATTTTAGTAAAAACATGAGAAAAATGATATGGATCTGAAAAATTAAGATATTTGGCAATTTCCTTAATTCGCATATTGGTATTAAGGATCAAATCCCCGGCTTTACGTATTTTCACAATTTTAAAATATTCAGCCGGCGTATAACCGGTTTGTTTTTTAAAAATTTTTGATAAATAAGATGCTGAGTATTGTGATTTTTCGGTAATATCTGAAAAATTTATTAATGGTTTTGTATGCTCCTGTTCAATCGACCGGATAATACGCTGTATTTCCGCATTGTACCGGTCATCAGGCGTGAAAAAATTTCCTTCCAGCAGAAACATCAGGATATCATAAAGATGTCTGGCCAAAGCGGTATGAGGCGCCGGAATCAGGCGAATCAGTCTGAAGATAATTTTAAATTTATTTAATAAAATTCGGTTTTTATCCAGATGAATAACTGGCGAATCAGAAAAAATATTTTTTGTTTCATAAAAATGATCAGCGATAAATCCGTCAAAAGACATCCAGTATTCCGACCAGACAGTACCTGGAACCGGGCCGAATTGATGGCAGACACGGGGGGGAATGAATACCAAATCGCCATCTTTTACGCAGAGTTTGCCGAATTTTTCAGTTGCATAATAACCGTTTCCCTGCACAATATATGATAAGACATAATGTGGATATATGCGCTTCCCGTATATATCAAAATTTTTTTTAGTCGGATTTTTTGATAAATCTGAGGCAATTACCCGCAAACCGCTCTGAAATGATATTTTATTAAAAGAAGAAATTTTCATAAAAACATTTAAAATTCTTCAATAATGTGCGATCCTTCATACCATGCTATCATATTCAAAACCAGATAATTCCAGTCCTGAAATCCCCTGTTTAATGCCGGCTCCCCATTTTCCGGCTGATAATATTCGTGCAATGCGCCGAATCTTTCTAAATCCCTGCCGAATAATCTGATGGTTTTTTCAGCTAGGTCCCGCGCATCATCCGTAAACCCGTATTTCACCAAACCGCGAAATGTCAGGTAGTTGGAAACCCCCCATACCGGCCCCAGCCAGCTGGATGGGTTTCCCGAAGCGCGGAGATTATACATCTTTTCCATTTTTGATAAAGTTCTTACGCCAAACTGCGCATAAAATGTTTTGGAGTTTCGGTAATGACCGGTAACAATCCGTTCTGCCTGTTCCTTTGTCGCTACACCTGCCCAGAGCGCTAAAAACCCGGACCATACTCCGATTCTCTGGATTAGGCAATCCCAATCTCTAGGCTGCCCGCTGTGCAGGGTTTCAACTTTATCATTGGAAAGCAGATTAAGATCAACACTGTAAAAAAAACCATCCCGCTCATCCCAGCAGTGTTCCAGAATAGCGTTTTTAAGAATTTCTGCATCTTTTAGATATTGCTTTCCCGTATCGTCTAAATTTAAACAAGTACAAAGATAGTAAAGAGCTTTCAGCTCTTTATACATTAGACAATTAAGATATATGGAACCAGAGCTTCCCGGCGGACGGAAATAAGTACAGGGATCGTTATCCACACCTATGGCTCTGTCGGTCTGCCAGTAATAAACGCCGCAGCGATGCCGGTGATGATTACGGTAATTATTAATAAATGTCTGCAGATAATAAAATTTATCGCGAAGCCACTCCGCATCCCCGTTATCGAGTTTTACTAAAAAAGCAGCATGCTGCGCCAGGCACGGTTTATGCATATTTTGTTCGTAAATATTTCTAGGTTTAACAGCGTTGATATCAGTTAATCTTCCCACGGATATCGGTATCCAGCCGTCTTTCCCGCCCAAGGTCAAAAAGTTAAGCACGCATCCTTTTTCATATTTTTCTGCGTATTCGTTTTCATTTTTGTCGCCGAGTTCGAGCAAAATCTG
>DNNS01000414.1 GCA_003497555.1 Spirochaetia bacterium | reverse complement strand
TTATCGTTTAAAACAGAAGGGGGCTCCGGCGTGTTTTTATCAAACAGAAAATAATTGGAAAAATTGCTGCCGGCGATAAAGTTAATATTGCTGAGGGAAAAAACAAACCAGTTTGTTCCCTCGCTGAAAGCGGAGATATTGATATAATTGGTAAAATAATTGGTATTACTGGCGGTATTGTTGGTGATAAAGCCGATCTGGTAAAATCCGCCCGGGAAATTATTGGTAAAAATATTAATATTGGAAATAAAGGAGTCATTGTCAATGCCGTAACCATGCAGGAAAAAATTGCTGCCCATCCAGGTTTCGGACTGGGGTGAAACAATAACACAGCCGGTAGGCGGTGTAGGATCGGCAAAGAGTCGTATTGACAGTAAAGCTGCCAAACCGGCAGCTTTAAACCAGGAGCTGCAGGCATAAAGAAAAGAAAAGGATTTATATCCCGTCATTGATTGGCTCCGCCTTTCCATTTGCGGTATTCCAGCATACCTTCTTTCCAGGCTTTAAAAAATCCGTTTTTAAACATGGTGGTTTCTACCGCCACCCAGACTTTATCTTTATATATTATATAATCATTCGGATCTTTTGATATACCGGCTGCATTATCTGCGCCCACTTCGGTATTAAACATCATAAGAACATGCCCGGGAACATCAAGTAATGCGGTTTTAATGCCTACGCTTTCCAGCATGGAGCAGTAAAGCACTGCGCTGTCATCACAGTCTCCGGTTTTCAGTTTAAGGGTTTCTGAAGGATATTGTATGGAATCGACAAAATCTCCGGATGTTTTCTGCTGGGCAAAAGCGGAATTGGGATCGCGCACATAAGTTATGCCGTAAGTACCGAGCGCATTGAAAACCTGCATGGCGGTTTCAAAAACCGGAGGCAATAACCCGCTGGTTTCACCGTTATAAAGCTGTATAATCTGGCGAGTGAAATCGGAAACAGCCGGATCTTTGGGGGTGACAAAAACCGCGATTTGCTCTTTATTACGCCAGGTAAAAGCGTTTTTTTCATATAGAATAAAATTTTTATTTTCAACGCGTTTGATATTTTTATTATTGTAAACATAATCAACTGTAACGGCTCCCTGCACCGGCATGTCTTCATCAAGCTCCAGTACTTTGTCGTTAAAAACCGCATAGAGGGGGAATAACTGTTCAGAGTCTGCCCTGATTACCACCTGGCGGCTGGTGGGAGAATCCATATAATTTTTAATATAAAGAGATATATTGGCAATCAGGTTTTTCTTGCTGTTGTTTTTTAGTTTAATATGGCCGATGGACAGATCCTGGTATGATTTGTAAAGTGAAGAAAAAACATCTTTAATGGCGCTGTCGGTAATCTGCACATAAGAGCTGGCAAAACCGAATTTATAGGAAAGTGAAAATTTATGATCAAATTTCATCATGGTATCATAGGATGCCGCATAATCAAGCGATACCAGAAAGGCATTAATGCCTGCACCGGCTGTAAAGGTAATTCCCTTGCCCGGGGCGCTATGCCCGGAAATAAGCGTTTCCTTGCCGGATGAAAGCGGCAGAATGGCGCCCAGGCGCAGGGCAACCAGTCTCTCGGAAAAAGAAGCCGAGATTTCCTGTTTGGCGCTGGTAAAAATATTACGCATCAGCGCCTTGGTAACCCAGTATTCAAAACCCAAAGATAAATTTCCGGGGTAAACAGCAGCTTCAGCAGTAAGGGTTTTAAAAAACAGATAACTGATTCCTGCCCCCCAGGTAATACGGTCAAATACTTTTGCATCAGGTTCGCGCTCTTGATCGCGGGACTGCAGAATATTGCGCACGGTTACTCCGATACACAGCGGTTCAAAAATACGATGAATAAAATCAAAATGACGGTACTGCAGGCCGGCATGAAAACGGAGGCGGCTGTTTTCATCGGCAATTTCATCATCAAGCTTGGCAGTATGAATATACATGGTTCCGGCCAGACCGGCATACAGACCGGGCAGGAACAGGTTGCGGGAAAAAGCCGCATCAATCAGATGATCGGATATTGATAATTCGGAATCATCAAAGTAAATGTATTGATAGGAAAGTCCGAGCGTGCCGATTTTCCCAAGCGGCGAGGCAGCGGCAACAGAGCCGTTATAAAGACCGGTAGCATACAGATTATTGAAAGAAAGAGCAACTTCACGGTAAAATAGCGAGCCTATACCTGCCGGATTAATAAGCAGAGACGAAAGATCATCTCCGGAGGCCAAAACAGCATAGGCGCGCGAAAAAGGTATTACACTGCCTGTGGGAATTTCGGTTTCAAATACATCAGCTCTTGCAAAGCATAAGCCGGATGTATAAAAAAATAAAAATAGAAAAAAACAATAACGGTTGTCAGAGAGGAACCGACAGGGCTTTTTCTTTAATTTCAACATCATTGCAATTTAATTGAATGTCATCCCTGATCCGCCGCGCTTCTTCTTTTTGGCTGTGAGCAGCCAGGTAGTATAAGTGCAAGGCCTTTGCATCCCAGTAATGAGGCGCCTGAACGCTTTGTCCGTCGAAATACTCGGTCAGAGATTTCAGTGCAGTTTTATTGTCAAGAAATACATGGCATAATGCCTTGTAAAAACGCAAGGTTTCAACATCCGGGTTTTTTCCGGCAGATGCCAGGGCATTTTCGGTTTTTTCCAGCGCTGTTTTATAATCAAGCAGTTCAACATAGGCCAGGATACTGTAAATATAGGCTTTCTCTTTATTTTTGGCGGAAGGATTTTTTATATATGCATCAAATTCAGCGGCAGCATTGATATAATCCCTGTTTTTCATCAGGGTAACCGCTTTTTCGAATCCGGCTTCATCGGATGCGGCTGAAGTTGACGCGGGGTTTTCTTCCTGCTGCCACATTACCCCAAAGCCCGCCTTTTTTCCCTGCTCGGAGCCGCGAACCCCGGCAATAACCACCGGTGCAGCTACAATTTTTTCATCTGCCTTGCGGATTTTCATAAAAATAGACATAAGATCGTTTTGATTCTTGGTGCCGAACAGTGCTGAAACCAGCTGGGATTTTTCTGCAAGAATGGTTTTTATTTCCCCGGTAGAAGAAACAAGCACTGCCTGACTGTTAATAAAAGTTTTAATATAATCGCTGCCTGAAAGTTCCATGCCTTTAGCGGCTGTGCGGGAATTTTGTCCGGAAATAATTTTTACATTGCCGGAAACGGATTGCACGGTGTACTGCGGGTTCTGGCAAAAAAGCATGGCAGAAAATACTGATATTATTAATAATTTTGTTTTCATAAAAAATCCTTTCAGATAAATTTTAATTTTTTATACGGTTTATCTGGCCCATCCGGGATGTATTTTTGATGTGCCTTTGTTGGCTGCCTTGGCAGTGCCGTCTGACACATTATTGCAGGCAATTACTTCATACTCGGGTTTATTAAGCGCCGGATCAATCAGTATTGCCTTGTAATAACATTCCCTGGCCTGATCAAATTTACCAAGCTCGTAATATAAAAAAGAAAGATTAAGCAGAACCAGAGGGTCATTTTTATTAATCTGCAGAGACCGGCTGTAATATTCCGCCGCTTTTTCATATTTGCCGGTGATATAATAAACATTAGCGGCATTATTCAGCGCTTTGGAATTTTCGGGATTGAGGCGGAATGCAATATCGAATTCGGCCAGCGCTTCGGTATAAAAATAGTTTTGCGCGTAAATCACACCTGCCTTGATACGTACGGCATCATTGTTTTCATTGCTTGATATCATAGCTTCAATAGTGCTTTTAATCTGCGCGAGCCGTTCAGTCTTTATGTGTTCCAGAATGCGTTCGTGCAGTTTTTTGGCGGTTGAAAGATCCGGCAGGGCAAGATCTTTTGCATCTTTGGATTGTATTGAAGAACTGGGGTATTTTTGCCAGG
>DNNS01000173.1 GCA_003497555.1 Spirochaetia bacterium | reverse complement strand
GTTTTTACCTTTTTTATAGAGAAGATTCCGCGCCGCAGCATAGGCGAAACAGGAATTTTTTTCAATCGACGGATTATCAATTATATGCCTGCGCATATCGGCAGCGCCTGCAGTCAGCGCCTCGATATCTATGCCTGCGCAGGCAATCGGCAGCAGGCCGACCGGAGTTAGAACGGAATAGCGCCCGCCCACATCATCCGGTATTACAAAACATTGATAGTTTTCGCGCTTCGCCATTTCTTTCAGCGCCCCCCTGGAGGAATCCGTAGTGGCAATGATTCTTTCGCGCGCATTTTTATATTTTTTATGCATAAATTCACGCAGCAGCCGGAAAGCCACTGCCGGTTCCAGAGTGGTTCCTGACTTGGAAATCACATTGATATATACATTTCTCTGTTCGAGAATTTTCAACAGCTCGGTCATATAATCGCCGGATACATTGTGCCCGGCATAAAAAATTTTTAGTTTATTGCTATGCTCAAAAAGTGAGGGCGAGAGCATTTCAATTACAGCCCTGGCTCCCAGATATGACCCTCCAATACCGGTTACTACCAGGGTATCGGAGTTTTTTCTGATGCGTTCCGCTGTCTGTTTGATGGCCGCAAGCTGTTTATTGATATCAAGAGGCAAATCAACCCAGCCTAAAAAATCTGCTCCGGCGCCTGAGCGGCGCATGATTTTTTCATGCGCATCTGTTATTTTACCCTGCAGCGCGGTAATTTCATTTTTGTCAGTCCACTTTTGTATACAGGTCAAATCAATAACAGGGGTTTGCATATTATTCTCCGTTTTTTTATTTTTCAATTTTATCGGCAATATTGATTATTTTCTGCAGTTCATCGCTGAAGGCATGAAAAATGCGCATGCCTTCCTGCAGGCTCTTTCCGGATAAACCGCTGTGCATATCGAGCAGACAGCCCCGGCATGAGAATATCTGTTCAGCGGCATTGATGATTTCCCCGCTTTCGGATAAAATATTTCCTGAAGATAGATACACCAGCGGCTTAAAAATATTCATGCNNTTAGGCAATTTAACCGGTCTTTCCAGATATTCGCTGCGGATATGCAGCAAGAGCCCCCGCAGTTCACGCTCGCACTGGCGCGCCAGGGTCTTGCGTTCTATATTTATCCCGAATAATATATCGCTTCCGCCGGACATAATATAATTATATTTCATATTGAAATATTCAACCGGGAAAACATCAAGGGAGGCATTAATAAATTCGCGGGAAAAAAAATATGTTATATAAACTCCGCATTTTGCCATTTGTTTTTTTACCGGGCGTACCGGTTCAATGGCTTTGAGGCCGGCATCTTTAACTACACAGGCAGCCGTCAGCAGGCGTGTGTGCTCCGCCAAATTTTGTCCTGCCCTGCCGTAGATAAATACCGATTCAAGATTATCTGCAAGCGCCTGTTGACAGGATTGATAAAGACCGGTCTTGATGTTTTCCGCTAAAATTTTTTTCATGATGTCTCCTTTATTATTACCATCTGCCGCTTGCTCCACCGCCGCCGGAAANNAACCCCGCCGCTGCCTCCCAATCCCCCGCCGAAACCGCCTCCGGAACCGGATCTCCCTCCTCCCATCATTCCGGAAAGCAGAATAAAAAAAAGAATTTGCCTTCCGGTTCTGGTAAAGATCATCAGTAAAAAAAGCAGAAAAAGAAACAGCAGGAACAGCGGATGAATTTCTCGGGTATCGGAATTCTGCGTTTTTACGGAAAAATTAAAAGTAATATTTTTTTCTTTTTCGATCAGCTTGCCGNNCAGCTAACACCAGCCGCAGGATTCCTTCGCCGTAATTCTCCGCTCTGAAATGCGGGACCAGATATTCTTCACCTAACCTGCGGGCCAGAGCGTCAGGCAGCATGCCTTCTGCTCCGTAACCGGTTTCTATACGCCAGGTACGCTGGCGGAGCGCCGCGATTATTAAAATGCCTTCGTTTTTATTTTTATCGCCGATACCCCATTTTTCATACAGGCGTACGGAAAAATTTTCAATACTTTCTTCATCAAGATCATTTATTATGACAGCTACTACTGCCACACCGGATTGTTTGTGTATAATACCGCATACTTCATTAATGGTTTTTATATACTGTGCCCCGACTTTACCGGTATAGTCGTTCATGGCAGTCTGCGGCCTGGGCGGAATATCCGCACCTTCCAGATGAAAGAACACACACAGGGATAGAAAGATAAAAATTGTTTTCATAGTCAAGGTATTATACTATATTTGAATTTAAATTAAAAATAAAGTAAAATCCCTGCGCTGGAAAAAATAACTTTATTTTATAAAAAGACATACATTGTATTTCCGCTATCAGACACCCGAAACCATGAAAATANNTCGCAGAGAGCGCAGAGTTCGCAGAGACCAACCTCAAGGTTGATTAAGCTCTCCGCGAGCTCAAGCAGCCTCTGCGTGAAACCCTTTTAAATAGAATTTTTAAGAGAAAATACCGTTTTTAAAACGGTATTTTCCAAAAAAATGGCGGAATTATGAATAATACCGATCAACAACTTGAAAATTTAAAAAAAGAAAACGGCAAGCTTCTTGAACTTGCCGTACTTAACTCTACCGTACTGGACCAGTTGTCTGCGCTTATAAAAAGAATTCTTGCCTGTGAAAAAATTGGCGATATACTTGAAATTTCAATCACTTATATTCAGAATCTTTCGCGTGACAGCTCATGCCTGCTTTTGCTTGAAGAAAACGGAAAAATTACTGTTTCCAACCGCTCCCCCGGCCTGACCGGCTTTGATATTAACAACCTGCTGGCAGGTTCCAGCCTGTTAAGCAGACTGCTTGCAGAAAAAAAAGAAACCGTAACTGTTGTTTCCGAAGAAGATGCTGAAAATCTTCTTGGCTCGGGCCTGAAGATAAACAGAATTATCTGTTTTCCCCTTGCCATCCCTTATACGATCAAATATTTCGGTTCGCTTTTAATCTTTAATATGCCGGCTGAAAATATTGAAATTTATCTATATTTTATCCGCATTATTGCACAGATTATTATTACAGCTATTAATAATCACAGGGTAACCGAATCACTGGCGCAAAGCCTTAAATCCCTGCAGGAATACCAGTCTCGTCTGCTGCAGGAAGAAAAAATGGCTACTATCGGACAGCTGGCTGCGGGTATTGCTCATGAAATCAATAACCCGATAGCCTTTATCAAGAGCAACCTGATTTCTCTGGAAAAATATTCCAAAATGTTTATATCTCTGATCAAAGAATACGAAAATGTCGTTACGTATGCCAGAAAAACCCTGGAAGGCGGTAATCCGCTACTCTTTCTGGAACGGTTAAAAATTATTGAAAATCTCCGGAAAGAAGATGATATTGACTGGCTGTTCGAAGATATCAAACCGCTGTTAAATGATTCTATCGAGGGAACTGTCCGCATCAAGGAAATAGTTGAAAATCTGAAAAATTTTTCTCATGTTGATACAGGGAAAATTTCCATGGTTAATCTGAACCAGAATATTCAGAGTACACTAAGGATTATTTACAATGAATTAAAATACAAGGCAGATCTGAAAGAAGAATACGGTGAACTGCCGCTGCTTGCCTGTCATGCCCAGCAGCTTAGTCAGGTCTTTTTAAATGTTTTCACCAATGCCATACAGTCCATTGAATCAAAAGGCGAAATCAGCATTAAAACCAGATGCACGGGTACCGATATTAATATAATAATCTCAGATACCGGCTGCGGTATACCGCACGATATTCAATCAAGAATTTTCGAACCATTTTTTACAACCAAACCTGTAGGCAAGGGCACCGGACTGGGCCTGCATATTTGCTATACAATTATAAAAGAACACAAGGGGACTATTTCCGTACAGAGCGAACCAGGCAAGGGCAGCGCATTTACAGTTGTTCTGCCGCTTGACAACGGTCTTAGTGCCGGATAAAACATACAAAAGATATATTCACTTAGATTTTACAATTATTAACACGAAGTACATGAAGAGAATATTATAAATA
>DNNS01000098.1:6122-8001 GCA_003497555.1 Spirochaetia bacterium | reverse complement strand
GTAGTCTCTTATAAATAAATTTTCCAGGGAGATATGAAATGAATTACAATGATATTATTCCGCTGCCAAAAATAATCAATAATTCCCGGATCTCCCTGCCATTAAAAAAGGGAATTATTGAGATAAAGAGTGATTTTAAAACAGACAGATTATTAAAAACACTGAATGCTGTTAAAAATTTTAATATCAAATTGCTTATAAAAAAATACGAATTGGATACACTTCCCGAAATTCCCCAAAAAGCTGTCAAGGAATCGTATGTGTTAGAAATATCTAAAGAAAAGATCCTGATAAAATCCCTAACGGAACAAGGTGCTTTTTATGCAATTAAAACATTATTACAATTACTTGAAAATCAAAATACTTTACCTGTAATTAATATCCAGGACTGGCCGGATATGGAAATACGGGGCATGCATATGACTCTTGGAAGCGGCAATATGCCGAGTTTCGAAAAAATGAAAGAGATTATTCTGAAATATGCCGACTACAAGCTGAATACTTTCGTGATTGAATACGATAACCGTTTTCCCTGGAAAAAACATCCGGCTCTTGTGCACGAAAGCACATTCACCCGGGATCAGATTATTGAGCTCATTGCCCTGGCAGAGGATAACTTCATTGAGCTTATCCCGTTGCTTGATTCACTCGGGCACGCCGAACACTATTTAATCCATGAACAATATTCGTATCTGCGTGAGCTTCCTGAGCATATTAATGAAATGTGTCCATGCAATCCCAAAACAATGATATTTATAAAAGAACTATGGGAAGAAATACTTGATATTCACAAAAATTCCCGGTATGCGCATATTACAGGTGATGAAGTTTTCAGAATGGGTGATTTTTGTCCTGAATGTAAAAAATATGCCCGGCAGGGAAAACTTGCTGATCTTTACGCGCAATATTACAGGAACCTGTCAAACTGGATAAAATCAAAAGGGAAAATACCCATTATCTGGGGTGATATGCTTATAAAATATCCGGAATATATCAATGAATTTCCTAAAGACATTATTATCAATGACTGGCTTTATTATGGAGTAGACGCTGACTATTGGAATTTTTGCCATGCACGTGCAAACCCTGAAGGCTTTATTTCTAAAGAACGACTAAAAACATTTGAAACATATTGGCATCAAGACGGAGATAAAAATAAATTCACCCCCTATCCCTTCTACAAGTTTTTTAAAGATCATGGGTTTAAGACCATTGCTGCCAGCGCGGTAGGAAGAGCAATTGATGCAAAATATCCTGTATCTTCATTTTATCAGCGCTTTGCAAATAATAAACAATTCGCAGCTACAGTTGTAAAAAATAACGGCGAAGGCCTGATAGGCACATTTTGGAGTGTTTCGAGTATGGCTCACAGCACCTGGTTCGGGGCGCTTTCGGGCGCAGAATTTACCTGGCATTTTCATGATGTTTCCTATGAAGAGTTTGCAAAAAAATTTTCGGTTAATTTCCTCAGGCAAAGCAAAATTTTTGGAACTAAAATTATGGAACTGGGTTCAAGACTCTATCCTGAGAATACGGGATTTATCTCTTTATCACAAAAAAAGACTGAACCTTTTGATCCATTTCCGGATTTTAAAAAAACAGGAAACAGTGCGGCTGATACATACGTAAAAATTCTTGCCATGATAAACGGATTGAATATTCTGGATACCAAAATTTCTGAAAAAACAATGGAAATCGACCGGCTTTTTTTAGGAACAGGCAACAGCGAACATATTGATATTTCAAAGTCTGCAAACAGTTCCATTTCAACCTGCATGCCTGAAAAAGCTCCCGCTTTTTCCATGAAATCAGGGACACAGGAAATAATGGGGATGGAATTTAATATTGATGTTGACAAATTGATAACAATAGTCAAAGG
>DNNS01000098.1:0-6035 GCA_003497555.1 Spirochaetia bacterium | reverse complement strand
TGGCATGGCAGGGTTATACGGTTGATGCAATGAAAATAAACGCATACCTGGGTTTCTGGAAAAATCCCGAGCCGGACACGGTAATCAAATCACTGCAATTCAAACCAGCTTCGGAAGAGCCGCGTTTAATTATTTACGCGATAAACGGAATTACAGAAAAAAAAATATATAAAGAAAAAAAAAATATTTCTAAAACAAGGAAGAGCCTGTCTGGATTAGAGCTAAGACTGCTGGAAATGAAAAAAGAAATACTCTCTTTATACAAGACACTTATGTCTGAAGCAGATGCAAAAAAAGCCGTTGAAAAACTCATAGGGCAGCGTGAAAATGTCATTAATGGATCACTTGTTAAACTTGACAAACTTATTTAAACTGCAGGTATATTATTGGCTGTTGTCTTGCTTACATTGGTGCCTTCAGTCATGCAAAAATTGAGAATTGCTTTTCAGGAGTAAGATATGAGTAAAAGAAAATTATTATTGCTGATTGTATGCTGCCGCTGTTTATTGTCCGGATTTGATCTTGAAAAAAATGACAGCTATATTCTGGCCGCAGATCGTATACCGGGCTTTAAAGAACAGCAGAAAAAAAACGAGATGTATGTTTTTGATACTCTGCCGGTTTCCTGGAAATCCATATCGCTTGACGGAATCTGGAAGTATAAATCTTACCCTTTTTCTGAATATATTGATTACTGGAATGTGGATGAGTGGCATGGCCCCCAGCATTGCAAAGAATTTATTAAAAAGGATTATGATTTTTCAAAATGGAAAGATGTGCCTGTTCCCTGGTCTCTTGCCATGCTTAAACTTTCTGACGGTAAAATTGGCGAAAGGTGGTACGGTATAGCCTACTATGAAAGAGAAGTAAATATTCCTGATTTTAAACCTCAATCGGAATCTCTGATAATAAAATTTCACGGTGCAGGATACCGCACGGATCTCTGGATAAACGGGGTTTATACAGGTAAAAATATCGGGCCGCAGATGCCGTTTGAATTTGATATATCCTCGATGGTCAAGCCTGCTTCCAGCGCCTGCCTGCTTGTCAAGATCCTTCATACAGGTTATAAAAATCCGCCATCTCTTAATAGCCGGGACGTAGGAATTACCCAGCCTGTAGAACTTCAGCTAAGGCCTCGCCCCTACGCTTCCACAATCAGGATCGTTCCCTTAAATAACAGAATTGAAGCGTATTTGAAATTTAAAGGCCTGATCGCCAATAAAGTAAAAATAGAAGCAGAGATAAAGGAAGCTGTGTCCGGCAGGCAGGCTGCTGTTTTTTCCGGAGAGTTGAAAGTTGCGCCTGAAATAGTAATTAATATTCCAGCTCCGAAACTTCGTTTTTGGAGCCCGGATGATCCGTTTTTGTATTTTCTGGAAATAAAGGCTGATGGAATCCCTGCCGGGGTTCAGCGTTTCGGCTACCGGATCATAGAAGTCAAGACCGGGCCGAATGAAAAAAAACGTATCTTTATTAATAATAAACAGTTTTACATGCGTGCATTTCAATTTAATTTTCCAAAAACATTCGAAATAAGACTTCCGAAAAATTCAAGTTTTTGTATAAATGAAAAAGGAAGCCTGCGCGAAGAAATTCTTGCCATGAAGTATATGAATATCAATACCTTCAGGCCTCATGCCATGTACAACCAGTACGATGAAACCTTTTTTAATTTATGCGACGAGATTGGCATTCTTGTTTTTTTCGACTGGAACGGGCCCTTTAATTATCATGTTGAAGAAAATTCAGAATTCAAAGCTGTATATAATGGGGGGTATGAACATAAATATTTCGGTATGGAGAAAACCATAGGAGAATTTGGCCTTACTGCAGAGTACCTGCATAATCATCCGAGTCTTGCCTTCTGGTCATTCGGCAATGAGCTTTATGATCATTTACTTAAAGGAGGGCTTGAATTTAATACCCCGATTGATAAATATATCGGAGTTTTAAAAAAGGCTGATCTGCAGGCCAGGCCGCATTGCGCATCTACAGGCCGGCCTGTATACAAGCACTCAACACCTGTTGATTTTGTTTCTCATCACCAGTATATTGGAGTACGATTTGGCCCCTGGCTTGATGTAATCGATTATCTGAAAGAAACAACAGTAGAGATAGAGCAGGCATACAGGCAGAAACTTCCATTTGTAAATATGGAAACAGGCATGGTGAATGACTTCAGGCTGCACGATAATATTATGAAAAAATTCAGACCTGAATTTCAGAAGGATATTTTTGACAAACAGAAATTCATAGACGCGTTTACAAGCAAAAATGCTAATGAAACCTGGACAAGGCATAATCTGAATGCAGGCGGCATTAAAAACTTTTTAACCGATCTGACAGATTTCAGGTATAAAAAAAGTTATATGCAGGCAAAACGTTATATTGAAATATTCAGGATGAACAGAGATATTACTGACGGCGTATCCCATAATACCCAGCCGTATGATGTAATGTGCCATGTCAGGCCATTTTCCATTCCGGGTATGGATGATGATATACATCCCTGGCCTGACGAATACGGCCTTACTCTGACAGAGCCGTATTTCTCATACCGCACAGCCTTTCATCCCCTACAGGCTTTTCTTGATATAGAAAATTATCATCCCCTGTGCGGCTCTGAGACCAGGGCTGATATAATTCTGGTAAATGACACTGAAAATGCCGCAGCGCCATCGCTTCTGATCCAGGCAAGGAATGCAGAAGGCAGGGTAATGGAGCTTTTTACTGCCGGGCGCATTGAGCTTTCCCAGGGCGAAAAAAAAATAATTCCCTGGAAACTGGCAGTGCCTGGTAACTGGTCAAGCTCAAAATACACGGTTGAATTATTTCTTCATGACAATGCTAAAAAACTTTCCGAGAATTATTATCACATTTACACCTTGTCAGACAATGACCGAATCAAATCTTTCCCTGTAAGAAAAACAGCCCTGTATGATATAGCAGCCCAGAAATTTAAAGGCACAGATATAAAAACTACCAAAGAAATACTTGATACCTTAAAAATAAAATACGATTCAATACGCGACTTTGCAGGGCTTCAGGACTATGAAGTATTAATAATCGGAGCAAATTCCACAGATATCTATCTTTTAAAAAGCGGAGAAATAATAAATAAATGGCTGACAGCAGGAGGAAGGCTTCTCATGTTCGAACAGGAAAAGGCAGGGCCTCTGCCCTGGTGTGCTCTCGATAAAATAGTTATTGCCGGCGGTTCATATTTTATGGAAATTTATTATCCAAAACATCCTGTATTTAAAGGCCTTGAGGATGAGCATGGCATGGGAAAGTCCTGTAGGCGGCAAGCGCACCCTGCATAAAAATTCTATAGATATCAATGATGGATTTCTTGCGCTTGTATCCACTGATCATCCTAAAGATCCCCGCTCTATGCGTTCTGTGATCAATGATAGTAAATACGGTAAAGGTGAATATTTTATTTCTATGATAGATACCAGTGACCGCTTTAATAAAGATGCTTCAGTTACACGCTATGTTGAAAATCTTTTTTCCTATATATTATCCAGCGATATTTCCGTTTATGCTGCCAACAGGGTTCCGGATTCTGCCCAAGACGGCGGGATTAAAATATTTGAGCTTGATTCTAAAATGGCTTTTTACGCAGATATTTCAAAACAGGCGAATATGGGATTTGAGGATACAGTTGAAGGCGATAAAAAGGGCGGCTGGGCTGATTTCGGGAGCAGCGCTGACATGAAAGGGATACCCACGGGTATTACCATGCTTTCCGGTTTTGTGCCTTTCTCTATTATTGATCCCGGTAAAAATAATGGAAAATCCTGCATAGTTCTGAAAGGCCCGAAACGCGAATATTTTCCGCCAACTTCCGGGGAGATTCCTGTAATGAAAAAAATTGAAAACTTTATATTTCTTCATACTCTCATGTGGGTATCAGCCAAACCCGGTGAAGATGTTCTGGAATACAGGATTAACTACTCCACAGGCGGACAGGAAATTTTCAGGTTAAAAAATAAAATTGATATTGCAGACTGGTGGATGGGGAATAATATAAAAAATTCGCAAACTGTATATAGGGACGGAAACAAGACCCTGTATGCTACGCAGTGGGAAAATCCAAGACCGAGAGATGAAATAAAATCAATAGAAATGATCTCACTGAACAATGCCATACCGGTACTGATAGCAGTAACAGGAAAGAAAAAATATGAAGAGAATATAGATATACTTGAATTTAATAAATAAAATTAGAATTTACATTAGCGGATAGTAGATCGGCGATTATTGTGTTTATTGCATAATTGATTAAATATTTTAAAAGATGACGGAATACTATTTTTTTCGATCGTAGTTTGAAATTTCATATAAAAAAAATATCCGGTAAACAGAACAAAAAAGCGGCGTGTGAAAAAATAAATCCATGACATAGCAGATTTATCTCACGTATTGTCAAAAAACGACGAAAAAATCTATTCTTTATTTATTAAAAGAAAACAAATACTCAAAGCTATTTATTTTTGACCGTTTAAATTAACAATTTACCGTCTATGACAGCGGATTATTCATTTAAAACAGCGCGGAAACCAATATAATTATAAGCGGTATCGGGCATAAATCCGCTGCGGGATCCCGAACGGCAATCCCTTGGAAAAAAACGAAAATCTCCGCCGCGGGTAATGCGAAAGGCGCCTTTGGTTGATAAGGGATCGGAAATTCCATTTTGATAGGTAGAGGTAAAAACCTCCCGGTTTTTTTCCTTAACTTCACAGGCATCTGCGATCCATTCGCGTACATTACCGATCATATCGTATAATCCCCAGGAATTAGGCGCATAGCTTTTCACCGGTGCGGTTTTTTCGTAGCCGTCATTCTGGTTTTTTATGGACCACTTAATTTCTTTACAGTTAATATCGGCAAAATTTGCATATTTAAATAAATCGCTTTCGTTATCACCCCAATAATACTGCGAAACTGAACCGGCGCGGCATGCATATTCCCACTGCGCCTCGGTAGGCAGATTAAAATTCAGTCTTGATGCTTTAGAAAGATTCTTGCAAAAATTAACAGCATCATGCCAGCTGACTTTTTCAACCGGATTGTTATTTCCCAGAAAAGCACTCGGGTTATCGCCGGTAATTGCTTCATATAATTCCTGGGTTATTTCTGTTTCCATAATCCAGAAATTTTTTGTTATAGTGACCTGATGGCTTTCCGCGCCTGTTATACTGTTGTCGCCCATTTTAAATGAACCCGGTGGAATTTTTACCAGGGTAAAATTAATATTACGAACCTGAATTTCTTTTTTTTCACATACAAAAATTGCAGTATTAGCGGGTGTTGCAGAATTAACAGAAGGATTTGTGTCTGACGATGATTTAATCCCTGAAATTGCCCGGGCAGTTTCCATGCATGCTTTTATCATTTGGTCTATAGTTTCGCCGCTAGCCTGTTTTGATTGCTCGATTTTTCCTGTTTCCACATTAATCATATCCACTGACAGCACGTAAGTATTACCAAGTTTCATCACACTGCCGACTATAATATAATGCATATTTAAAAGTTGTCCGATTTTTATTGCACAGGCCGAATCCGTACATCCGGTTTGCTGAAAAGCCTGTTCTTCCAGTATTCTTTTCATGTTGTTGCGGTCAAGCACGCTAAATATTTTTGCCTCAACCAGCTGCCCGCGGAACAGATCGGTAATCATCGATGCTTCATCATCAGAAATTTTTTTTCCTGTAAAATCAATAACAGCAACATTTTGATTTTCCGAATAAATTAATGATATTGCGAGGCAAGATAACAATAGTGTTATAAACAATACGGATGTTTTGTTCAATTTTTCCCCCATTACAAGAAAAATATATTTTTCATTAAAATTAAATTATATCGTAGTTTTTTACGAAATTCAAATGATGATGCCCAGCTCTGACGAGTAAGTCTTTTTCGCACCTATATCAGCAGAATTAACACTTTTTTACAGCTATTGTATTAATTTTCGTGCTGTCCTGCCTTTTAGTTTTTTCTTTTTTTTCGTTCTAATCATTTTT
>DNNS01000331.1 GCA_003497555.1 Spirochaetia bacterium | reverse complement strand
TTCAGCAAAACAGCAGCATGCTGTTTGCCATGCCTCTTTTGTCTATGGAGCCCTGCCCCAAAGCAGTAAGCCGCGATCTGGCGCTTAAAAAAATACACGATATTGCCTGCGCCGGGAATTACGGTCCGGATGATTATTGTGATGACGGCAGCGGTAAAATTGTAAAATCAAAGATAGGAGACTACCGTGAAGCCGGGCCTAAAATGTTCAGCCGCTTTGTTTTCCGCACTCCTCTGAACAGAACCGGACTTCATCTGGTGCGCATAACCTACCCGGATGACAAAACCAGAACCTGCGAAATATTTTCCTGGTCTCCGCTTAAAGCGGATTTATATAATGCCCAGACCGGTTATTTTAGCGGCAGATTTCTGCCCATATCACACCGCATGCAGGAGCACGAATATATTATCTGGGCGCATCATACAGATCATGCAGTAGTTTTTACCACCTGGCTTTCCAATGAGCCCGCAGCTGCAGCCAGAATTGAGGTATTTGAAATAGAGGGGCGGCTCCCCTCTTCTAAACTCAGCGGCTTAGAAACAGAACGGCTCCTTGGCCTTTACTGGGAGGATCCGAATTCGTTTCCCACCTGTTTTGGTTCTGAAAAACCTAATCTTGAAGATTTTGATATTGTAGCGAAAAATCTCTGTGATTATCTTGATTATACCGGGCAGAATGTGCTTTTTCACCCGGCGGTAGGCTATGATGGGCCGATTTATAATTCCCTGATTGAACCCAGGGGCGGCATGGGCGGAAAATATCTGCCTGCTGCCGGACATCTCGATATTCTGATAAACCGTTTTGAAGAACGCAGCCTTAAACTCTTTCCCACTTTTAATGTTTTTTCCCTGAATTCGCTTTTATCGGAAATGAACGCAGATATTGAAGAGATTAAAAAGGGAAAGGAAACCTTTAATGTTGTTGATAAAGATAATGTAGTATATTTAAAAGCATGGGTACACAAGCATCCTACCTTCAATGCCCTGCAACCATGGGTTCAGAAAAAAATAAAAGCGCTGGTTAACGAACTCGCAGAACGGTACGGTTCTTCCATCAGCTTCAGCGGTATTGCTTTTCATCTGAATATGCCGCAGCCCATGTATCTGGGAGGGCTTGATTCGAGCTATGATGATTTTACAATTTCCTGGTTTGAAAGGGAAAGCGGCATAATCATTCCTGTAGATAAAAAAGACCCGGAAAGATTTTCCAGGCGTTATACCTGGCTGATAAACAATAAAAAAGAAATATGGATAACCTGGCGCTGCCGGAAAATTACAGACTATTATAATGAACTTGCTGAAATATTAAAAAAACAAAGAAGCGATCTGAAGCTTGTAATAGCATTTCTGGAACCTCCCATGCCTATTATAGATGAACAAAGTTTGGAGTGGCAAAACGGAAAATCTCTTTATGATTCTGCCAGGGAAACAGGCATTGATCCGGTTATGCTCGCTGAAAATCCAAATATTATTTTTATCAAGTATATGGGCCCGTGTGATACCCACAAACGGCTGACCTTGCTGCATAGAGGAAAAAATCTTCTTGCCGGACTTGATATCAAGACCTTGCGCGCCATTGATTTTGCTGATGAACAATTAAAAAAAATGCGCCAGACAGATCTTTTCGGCCTGTATTTTCAAAACCGATATTTTGAAACCGATATCGGGAAAAAGGAACCGCTTAAAAGCAGCTGGTTTAAATCTATTGAATGGAGGGCAAGCGCAGTAGTGCCTGCGCATGATCACTTCATGGAATATTATTCCCGCGGCCTGGCTGTTTTTGACCCCATGCTTATCACTTCGGGAGGTTTTACCACCGGCACGGTCGGTCATGAAAAAAAAATAAAGAAATTCGCCGAAGTGTACCGCCTGCTTCCCGTTGGAAAATGGAATGAAATTACTAATGTACATAAAAATGCAGTTGTTCGCTGGCTGGCCAGGGATAATAAAACTTATTTATATGCTGTAAACAGCGGGTATGAAAAAATTACCATCAGTATTCCTTTTAAAGAAAAACGAATTTATACGTCTCTTGGAAACTCACCGTCTCTGCAGACAGCGGATAGTTCCTTTAAAGCGGAGCTTGGTCCTTATGAACTTGCCGGCTGGGTAAGTAAATAATTCAAGTCAAAGGATTTAAAATGCACAAAAAAATTAAATTTTTAAGATTATTATTATTTTTCTACTCTGCTTCTATTATTTTCGCTGCGGAAAACATCGCAAAAAATAAAAAATGGACATGCTCCGATACCAATCCGCAGTATACAGCAGGTTTCTGGGCCGGATTAACAGATGGTAATCTTACTGATAATAATAAAAATACCTTTTCCACCGGCAGCGGTGAAAAGCTCCCAAAGACTATTATCATTGATCTGGCTGCAAAATGTTTAATCGAAAACATTAAAATTCATAATTCCCAAGCAGGCGGGACAAAAACAGTTGAAGTATTAATCTCGGAAGACAATAGAACGTATTTTTCAGTAGGCAAAAAAGTATTTGAGAATTATGATCCAGCCGTATTCGAGATTAGTTTTATTAATAAAAAAAATATTAATTATATTCAAATTATCTTTCACGACAAGTATCCTGTCGGTTTTAAAAACAAACCAAGCGGTTATCTATTTTTAAAAGAAGTTGAAGTATTCGGCCGGGAGCTGGAAAAATCAAACGCTAAAAAACCAGCCGGTATAAACCCGGCAGCTGCCGACCTTGCCGGAATTAACAATCCGAAAAAAGAAGAAACCGGCAATGAAAAAACAACTGCTTATTTTAATATGAATTATTCCTTCAATGAGGAAATGGATGTGGTGTACGGTAAAGGCGTNNCTTTTGGATAATAATAACCCCCAAAACACCAAAGGCAAACGCCCTGCCCTGCTGGTGATTCACGGCGGTGGCTGGATAAAGTTTGATAAAAAAAATTTTTCCGGCCTGTCTCAGGAATATACCAAAATGGGTTTTGTTGTTTTTAATATTAATTACCGGCTGGCAAAGGATGCTCCAGCTCCTGCAGCACTTGAGGATGCCAAATGCGCCAGCCGTTTTATTCACGCCCACGCTGATAAATATAATATTGACGCCGGTAGAATTGCAGTAATCGGCGGTTCTGCCGGTTCACATCTTGCCATGATGGTCGGGCTCTGCAATAATAAAAAATACGAAGGCAGCGGCGGCTGGAATGATCAGCCAAGCACTGTAGCGGCAGTAATTAACCGTTTCGGCATCACCGATGTGTATGACCTTGTCTTTGGAGAAAATTTACGGGATTGGGCCAAGGAATGGATAGGAACCGGTACTGAACAGCTGACCAAGGAAATGTCGCCGATTTTTTATGTCAAAGAAAAAAATCCCCCCCCCGTGCTTACCATTCACGGCAGTTCCGATACGCTTGTGCCTTTTTACCAGGCTCTGAAATTTCATGTGCTTATGACTGAAGCCGGGCAAAAGAGCGTTTTTTATAATTATCCGGGCGGAGCTCATGGATTATATGCGGTGACAATGTATAGCTGTCTTAAACCTGAGCTCGATCGCGAAGTAAAAATTAAAACCATCGAGTTTCTGATCAATTCCGGAATTCTTGAATAAAAAGGATGAATGTATGAAAAACAATAGATTATATATCTACATTATTTTTTTTCAGCTCGGCATTATTTTTTCTGCGGAAAACATCGCTAAAAATAAAAAATGGACAGGTTCCGACAGCAATCCGCAGTATGCCGCGGGCTTCTGGGCTGGTTTAACCGACGGTAATCTTGCTGATAATAATAAAAACGCCTTTTCTACAGGCAACGGCGGAACATTTCCCAAGCAGGNNTATTGATCTGGCCGGAAAATATCAGATTGAAAGCATAAAAGTTTATAATTCCAGAGAAGGCGGAACCAAAACGGTTGAAGTATTAATCTCGGATGATAATGAAAATTATTTATCAGCCGGAAAAAATATATTTACTAATTATGATCCGGGTATTTATGAAATATCTTTCATAAAACAAAATACCGCCCGGTTCGTTAAAATAGTATTTCCTGATAAATATCCAGTTGGTTTTAAAAATAAACCGGCAAATTATCTGTTTCTGCGGGAAATTGAAATATACGGAAAACTCGCGGGAACAGAAACTGTAAATCCTGACAAGCTGCAGGAAAAAAAACAGGAATCCGCTTTACCGACCAGTGCAGTGAAAATTTATACCCTGGGAAGCAAACAGATCAACGAAATAGCCGGCAGGAATTATCCTTATAAAACAATTACCAATGTTGTTTACGGTCAAAACGGAACCAGGGAATTAAAAATGGATATTCTTGTACCTGAAGATGGTATAAGCGGAGAAAAACCTGCGATGCTTTTTATCCCCGGAAGCGGATGGAAGGAATACGATAAAGCAGCATCTCACGATGCGGCTGCAGAATATGCCGGACTGGGATTTATTGTTTTTATTACAGATTACCGGTTGTCAGAAGAAACGCCTGTTGCCGCTGCAATTGCAGATGCAAAATGCGCAGTCCGTTTTATCCGCGCCCGGGCGGATAAATACAATATTGATGTAAAACGGCTGACTGCTGCCGGCGATTCTTCAGGAGCTTATCTTGCCCTTATGGCCGGACTTTGCAATGATAAAAAATACGAAGGAACCGGGGGCAATAATGAACAGCCCAGTACGGTAAATGCGGTAATAAGCAGATGGGGCATAACAGATGTATATGATATAACTTATGGACTAAATAAAACGGATTATGGAAAAATCTGGATTAAACCCGAAACAGGAGACCGGGAACAGTTTGTCAGAGAAATGTCTCCGGTAAATTATGCCAAGGGGAAAGATCTTCCTCCGGTGTTCAGTATTCACGGCAGCGAGGATGAAATCGTTCCGTTTTATCATGCATTGAAACTGCACGTGCTACTGACGCAGAATAAACATAATTCCGAACTCTTCATTTATCCCGGCGGAAACCATGGATGCAGCCGGACAAAATATAAATGCATTCAGGAGGAAGTAAAGGAAAGATGCAAAATCGCCCTTGTTTCGTTTTTAGTAAAAAATAAAATTTTATAATATAAAGTGCAGTTGAAATAATAAGAATTAAATTTAACCACGAAGGACACGAAGCTCACGAAGTCGCACAGGCATTCAGATCAGGCGACAGGGATGTCGCCCTTCGTGAACTTCGGTGCTCTTCAGAACAGGATATTCGAGTGGTTAAATTTATATTTTCCAGAGAGTCGTTATGTTTAACTTGAACCCTCAAACTCAAAACAATGTAAATTTAATAAAACAGCTGTAGAACACAGCTGTTTTATTAAATTTACAGGGAGAAAAACTATGAAATCAATTTTACAAATCACGGTTGTTTTTTTCATTATAACGATCTGCTATATTTTTACCGCTGTACCTGAAATTAACGAGGGATTAATCAGTTACTGGTCTTTTGATGAAAATCAGGGAACCCGGGTTGGCAATGAAGCCAGATTGTTTCCGGATATTTTTGGAATTACCGGAGAAGGAAATGTATATAATCCCCAATGGCTGCCCGGAAAATCGGGTTCCGCCATGGATTTCCGGAGCGGAAAAACAGCAGTATCTGTAAATAAAATACCTGAACTCTCCTGTGAAAAATCACTGACTGTCAGCGTATGGATTAATGTCAGCGGGCAATCAGGCCGCGGCATGATAATTAATCACGAAAATTCCTACCGGCTGTTTATTGACGGTGAAAAAGGCGAACATGCAGGTTTTCAGCTTTCCCTTGACGGTAAATGGGCCGGAAACTGGATTTATACAAAAACAGCAATCAGTACCGGAGCCTGGAATCATATTGCCTGTGTGTATAACGGAGAAAAACGCATTATTTATCTTAACGGCAAAATCGATGCGGAAGAGGATGTATCCGGAAATATTGACGACGGAAGAAATTTTTTAATCGGCGGCGCCCAGATTAAAACCGCCGGAAACAGGGGGTACACCAGGGAAGACGCTGCCAATTATTCGGTAGGAGAATTTTTTTCCGGTTCCATAGATGAGCTTTTTATATGGAACAGAGCGCTCCTGCCCGGGGAAATACAGAAAGTAATGAATATTGACCGGGCTGCGCTAAAAAAAAATATCGGCGACTCTGGAAAAATTTTTTGTTATGCTCTGCGTACTGTGATTATGGAAACCGAAACACGTCCTTTTACCCTGGCAATATTCAACGGCGCTGAAAATGAAATAACCGAGACTATAAAAACCGTAATTTCCGGATCGAATGCAGTTANNGAAATACCGGGAACAGGCCTTATACCCGGCATATATCAGCTAGGAGTATGGAACAGTTCCGGAAAACTGGCCGAGATCTCCGTTTATGTCATGAAAAAAACACCCGGTCCGGGTGAAGTGAAAATTCAAACCAATAAAATAATTGATCTGGATCTGACAAAAAATTTCAGCCCGGAAGAATTTGTTAGCGACGGTTCGAGTAAGACTATTAATTCGCCGATAGGCTCTTACCGGGAAGCAGGTCCTGCCATGCATTCCCGTTTTGCCGTACGCCTGAAACTTGGAGGAACAGGGCCTCATCTGGTACGCGTTACTTATCCGGATGACAGGGAAAGAGTATGCGAAATCATGACTTCTTCCGCGCATCAGTACGGCAAATATGCCTGCCATGCCGGTTATTATACAGGCCGCGAATTGCCGCTCTCGCACGCCATGCAGACTTTTGAATTCGTCATGTGGCCGCTGGATCCTGATCTTGCCCTGGTTTTTACATCATGGAAAGAAAATTGCCCGGCAGCAGGTTCCCGCATTGAAGTTTTTGAAATAAACGGGCGGCTTCCGTCTTCCGGGGTAAAGACCCCGTCATACCGGTGGATAGGAGAATACTGGGAGGATGCCCAGCCCCTTACGCTCTGTTACGGCGGTTCCAGCCCCGAGTTCCGCGATTTTGATCAGGCAATAACCCGTTTATGCGATTATTATGACTGGACCGGACAGAATATACTTATGCATCCCCTGGTGTGGTACGAAGGTCCAATCTATAATTCATTAATTGAACCCAGGGGCGGCAAGGGCGGATTTAATTTTCCAACCTCCGGATTTACGGATATTATTTTAAGGCGTTTTGAAGAAAGAGGTTTCGCTTTTCATGCGCTTCTGAATGTTCATGAATGGCCCTCGCTGCGCAGGACAATGAATACGGATATGGAAAAAATCCGCCGGGGAGATCCGACCTTCAATGCCATATCAAAAGACAATGAAGTTTTTATCAAAACCTACCATCACCGTTCCTCGCTGTTTAATGCGCTTCATCCGGCTGTGCAGAAAGTAACGGCAGATATTGTACGGGAGATAACGGAACGTTACGGAGATTCACCGGCCTTTTCGGGAGTGGGTTTTCATCTTACCATGGCCCAGCTTCTTATGCCGGGAAGCATGGATGTAAGTTATGATGACTGGACAATTACCGAGTTTGAAAAAGATACGAGTATAACAGTTGATGCAGCCAAAACCGATCCGGACAGATTCGGCAAGCGCTATGCATGGATTATGGCAAATGCCAGGGAAAAATGGATATCCTGGCGCTGCGGGCGCATTGCATCTTATTACAGTCAAATCGCAGAAATAATACAGGCCAGGCGCAGGGATCTTGTTTTTACCGTAACATTCCTTGAGCCTCCCATGGCGCTTATGGACGACCAGCGCGATGCCTGGTTAAAGGGGGCATCTCTCAGGAGTCTTGCCCGGGAAGCGGGAATTGATCCGGTCATGCTTTCAAAAATCAATGGCCTGGTAGTGCAATCCTGTGTAAGCCCTTCGGCTTTACGCAGCCGGGAACATTTTGGAAATAAAGGAAGCTGGGGGAAAATTCCCCAGACTAAAGAAAGCATTGATGCCATTAATATCATGAATTTTACCGAACAGCATCTGGAATACAGACAAAAGTATGATTTCGGCGTTTTCTTCTACAATCGTTATTTTGAAAGCGATGTAGGTAAAGTTAAGCCGCTGAAATCATCATGGTATAACAATGTTGGTTGGCGCGCAACAGCAATAATGCCTTCCCATGAACACTGGCTGGAATATTTTGCCAGGTGGATGGCCATGACCGATCCAAAATTTATAACCATTGGCGGATTTACTCCCGGTACAACCGGGCACAGTGCGCAAATGACAAAATTTTCGGAAGTTTTCCGCCAGCTTCCTGCGGGTAACTGGAATGAAATGAAAGATGTTCATAAAGACGCAACCGTAAGATATCTTTCTTTTAACGGTAAAATTTTCCTATACGCAGTAAATAAATCCTGCGGGAAAATTTCAGTGCTTATTCCCTTTAAAAAAGAATTATTTTATATTTCTCTTGGTAATTCTCCGGAACTTAAAACTACAGGCAGCACCTATACTGCCCTGCTTGGACCCTATGAACTTGCCGGCTGGGTGAGTAAATAACGTAATTCTGCAGCAGGCATGATCCGGTAATTCTATATTTTCGAAGGAGTCGACATGTTCAACTTGAACACCTGAAAC
>DNNS01000593.1 GCA_003497555.1 Spirochaetia bacterium | reverse complement strand
AAATAAAAATATAGAATACTCCAGGAGAGCAATATTTGATTTTCAAGGATGCCGAACCGCAGAAATAGCAAAAGAATTTTATTATTATATGCAAAAAAGATTTTCCGATTTTAGTGGTATTGTTTTTGGACGAGATGATAAAGCGAGTCTTGAACCAGACGCAGTAAATACTGTTTATGTGAAAACATCTCGTAACGAAGGTGACGTAAAGGCATCAAATGATCGTTTGCAAGATAAAATGGATATGTATGAAGAATATCGCGATCGCGATGAAAGAAAAGATAGAAGTAATATCAAAAATAATGAAAAATATTTACGATTACAAAAGTNNAGGAGAGGGTTGGTCTGAGATTGGCGAGGATTTTGGTTTAGATGATTTTACTTTTTGGGGCGATGATTGGAATTGGTATTATAGCTATGATCCTACTTATATTTTTTCTATTAACCCAGATTGGTATTAAAGTGAAAAATATTTTAATATTTTTTTTTATTTTTTATGTGCAAGCAAATGCTTTATCAATAAAACAATATTTTAAAACACATTTGTATGNNCAATAAATGTTAGCTTTAATAAAAATGCTTTAACGTGCACCCATGAAAAAGATATGGATGTGTATGAAAGAAATGATTTTATTAAAAAGTATGGTTTTAAAAAAGTATATGAAACGTTACAGATTATCTTTATTAATAAGAATATAATAACTAATACAACATCTGTTTTTACAAACGATTATTATTATTTTCATAATATAACCAATGTTAAAAATACATTTATTGGTAATGAACTAAATTTGAAAACAAGTGAAAAAATAACTAATCAAGGAATTTTAAAAGAATTGCCAAAAGATTTCAAAGATGATGAGGTGCTTGAAGTAAATAGAATTTTACTATTTAAAAATTTTTATTTATGTATTGTTAAGGTATCAACTTTGGATGGTCCTGCTAGGTTTCCCGGCAGATCGATAATGTATTATACTATGTTAATAAAAGGTAGTGATTTTAAAAAATGGTTGTTAGTAAATACGGGCATACCTCTAAAAATAATTTTTGAAGATATTGATAAGGATAAAAACAAGGAATTAATATTTTTTAATCATGCTGATGCTTTTTCAATCAATGATATAAAAATACCTGATTTCAAAGATACAAAATGCTTTTTCATTAATGCATATAAAATAATTGATGTAGAATAAACTGAATCCGTCGCAGGTGTTTCTGTGAGAGCGCATCGGCGGCTGCCATAAAAATGAATTGAAAGAATATAAATATTAGTTGGCAGACGACCGCACCGCGCGAACACAGGAGTACCTGCGGCGGGTTCCATGAGGATGAGATAGAGAAAAACAAACGAGGGGAAAGAATCATGGTTAGAATAACACACATATTAAGAAAGAAAAATAAAAAAATAAGAGAGGGGGGGCTGCCCAAAAAAACGTAGCCGCCCGGCAGACGCCGTAGGCGGCTGCATGCAGTGCGAATAGCCGCAGGCAAACGGGCGGCGGGTGAGATCAAAGATGTGCGGAGGATGTGTGAAGCAAATCGACAGCAGGAAGGCAATAGTGATCCGGTGTGTTGCCAGTATGATGGAGACAACATGTTCCGTCAATATTCAACCAATGGCGCTGTTGTTGCTGAATACGCCATGACACGTGGCATCGATGATCCGCTGTTTGTGAAGAAAAACGGCAGCAATTTTGTGTACGTGAAAAATCATCAGGGCTCTGTGGAAGGAATAGTAACTGCCGGAAAGATGCTTGGTACAAACAGGTACACAGCTTATGGCGATGAGCGCACTAATAGCGGGAATTCTGACAGCGAGTTCGGCTACACGGGGCGAGAAGAAATACAAGGAACGACAACAGGGATGTACTATTACCGAAGCAGATTGTATTCAACCAGACTGATGAGCTTTATGCGGGAAGATGATTATTACAAGGGGTTTGTTAGAAATGGAGATGAAGTTGGTTACTCTTGTGGAAATTGGTATCAGTATGCTTCAGGTAATCCGTTATCATTTATAGACCCATTTGGATTTGGCTCAATAATTGCAGTACCAGGATTTTCTGAAACGGGAGCAACTGCCTGGAGAGATGATAACGATGACATTTTTAGAAAAGCGGTAAATGATTACAACAAAGCATATAATTTACAACAAGGTGATGAAGCATATTGGACACCGGAACGATTAAAAGCGCAGGCCATGATNNATTGGTTTTTAACTGACCCTTTACAAGCTAATCGTGAAGGTGATTGGCCCAAAGATAATTCAAAAGTTAAATATATGGGAATAACACAAGATCAAATTATGACACCTGAAACGAGTGCTGAAGCTGCGTTAAAATGGTTACGGTATAAGGGGTTTTTACATGATGCAAAGGGTAAAGAAACAACATATAAGGGCGATTTCGGCGCTTTACGTGATTACAATGGTAATAAGAATTTAGATAAAATAATTGATAGTAAAAAGGTTGAACATAGAGATTGGTACGGGAAAATGGTAGTTAATTTGGAAAAGGCGATGTTAGCGCAAGAAGAAGCAAATAACAAATATAAACATTATGACAAAAAAGTGGAAGCATTAATGGAACTAAAAAAACCGGAGTATGAGGAAAATTATGAAATCAAGGATAAAGAAAAATATTTGCGGATGGTCAATAAGAAAGAAAAAAAGATGTATCGGTATAATAGACTGACAAATACTTGGGAAGAGTGGATAGTTGATAGCGGGTGGATAGATGTAACAGGAACAATGGATATCATGGATGAAACATATCAGACTGATGATTGGGAATGGTATTTTTATTATGATCCGACATATATTTTAAATAGTCAAAGAATTTATTATTAAAAGAGGTTAAAATGGAAAAATTTATTTTATTCATAGTAATGCTAATTTGTTTCGCCTGTACCAATACGGTTGAACAACAAATAGATGATTTATATATAAAACGTGGTTATCCAGCGGAATGGCAAAAAAAATTAATAAATGCAGATTCACTCGTAGATGTGAATATAGAAAAAATTAGAGATATATTATCGAATGAAGCAGAACCGCCAGAATTTTATCAAAATAAAGATTTAGAATTGAAAAAAATTGGCACAGTAAAAAATGAATTTACAACTTTTCATTTAATAGAAGTTGTGTTGATCTGGGGATCTAGTGGAAGAGCAACTAGTAGACTTGTTGTATTATCAAAAAATTGGCATTATTTAGGTGAATACGCAATTGTTCTTGAAGAACCATATTTTTTAACAAACAATACTTTACTTTTTCCTGATGTTGAACAGAAATGGGGTAATATTATTTATTTTACAAATGAGTATCCGGAAAGCAATGTATATTTTTATGGTGAAACATACGGTTTTGGATTTGAAATTAAAAAGAAATAGTCTGAGTCAGCCGCAGTGTGCTTCTGTGAGAGCGCATCGGCGGCTGCCATAAAAATGAATTGAAAGAATATAAATATTAGTTGGCAGACGACCGCACCGCGCGAACACAGGAGTACCTGCGGCTGGCTCGATGGTATTAAAGAATAAAAGAAATAATAATAGAATATAACAAAAGAAAGGGGCTACACCAAAAAACGTAGCCGCCCGGCAGACGCCACAAGCGGCTGCATGCTGTGCGAATTGCCGCAGGCAAACGGGCGGCGGGTGAGACCAAAGATGTGCGGAGGATGCGTGAAGCAAATCGACAGCAGGAAGGCACGAGCGAACCGGTATATTGCCAATACGATGGCGATAACATGTTCCGGCAATACAATACAAATAACGAAATAACCGCAGAATACACCATGACGCGAGGAATTGACGATCCGCTGTTTGTAAAGAAAAACGGCAGCAATTATGTGTATGTGAAAAACCATCAGGGATCGATCGAGGGATTGGTTAGCGGTGGACAAATGTTAGGTACAAATAAGTACACCGCGTACGGTGATGAGCGGACTAATGTGGGGAATACAGACAGTGAATTCGGATATACCGGACGGGAAGAAATACAAGGCTCGGAGACGGGGATGTACTATTACCGGAGCAGACTATATAGTAGTAAGTTAATGAGCTTTATGAGAGAGGATGATTATTACAAAGGGATGATGCAGGCACAGAACGAGACCGGACTGGAAAGCAGGAACTGGTATCAGTATGTGGCAGGAAATCCGGTGATGAATAATGATCCGATGGGAT
>DNNS01000328.1 GCA_003497555.1 Spirochaetia bacterium | reverse complement strand
GAGTATGAGCAGCTCAGACAAAGGACGGAACTATCGCTCGGCGAAGCCGACAAACTTTTAAAAACAGTCAAAACGCGTTTTCAGGAAATCAGTGATCTGGGAATGGAGCGCAGTAAACTGATAGCCTCGCTCGACAGCCAGGCTGAAACCGCATCATTAAAAATCAAGAATACCGTTGACAGCTCTGAAAAGGAATTCACTGCCGTGGTAGCGGAATTCCGCGAACGCATGACCTCGGCGGTAAAGAAAAAATTCGGCGATCTTGATCTTCTGGAACAGCGCATCAGCGAACTTGGAGCAAGGGAAAAGGAATACCTGTCCGGTATTGAAAAATCCATAACCCGCGCCGAAACAGAGTATAAAAACCGCTTTGCCCATGCGCTGGGCCAGGCTGAAAATGAAATTAAAAATTTTGTCGGCGAATACCAGTCGCATCTGAACAGCGATATGGAAAAGCTCAGGAAAATCTATGAAAAAAAGGCCGAGAGTGCAGTCAGCAGCCTGGAAACCCATTATAGCAGCGAAATCACCAGGAGACTCGCCGGCATTGATCAGGAAATAGGGACAGTTGAAACCCTGATGACGGCTTTCAGAAGCAAGGCGGCGGAATATGAAGCAACGGGTAAAAAAATCCAGGAAATGATAGAGGAAAGCAGCCGGAACAGCCGTAAAGCATCCGGTGAATTTGATCAGCTGCTGCAGGATTACCGGAATAAATTTTCCGAATATGAAAAAACCGTGGCCGGGCTCAGTAAAAATATCAGCAGTGTATTCAATGATAAATTCAAAAAAGCCGATGATTTTTTTGATCAGTATATCAAACACAGCAGCGACGCCTTTGCCACCTATATTACCGATAAAAAAAACGAAATTTCCGCTTCAGCCGAAAAGATCATTTCCGATATCAGGGCGGAACAGCACCGTCTCAGGGAAACAGGCGATGCCGGAATATCGGAACAACGCAGCCGTTTTGACAAGCTGATATCCATACAGACTGCTGAAGTATCAGCCCTCAGGGACCGCTGGCTTAATGAAATAAAAAAAATGGAAGACGCCTGGAAATCATCGCTGACCGCAGTTCAAAAAGAACATGCCGGGCAGCAGGAACAGATAAACCGGGCTCTTGAAAATATGCATGCCGAGCTTGATCAGAATAAAAAAAGCATATCCTCCCTTGAAAATCTGCGCCGCCAGGAAAAAGAAGAAATTAAAAAAAATCTGGATAATTTTATCAGCGAACAGCGTGCGGTTTTTACCGGCAACCTGCAGGAATTCCGCAATATATTCAATGCTGAAATTGAGCGTCTGGGAAAACTTGAATCAAAAGAAGTTTCCGGCAATCAGGAAAAGCTTAAATCCTCCCTGGCAATTTTCAACACCAAAACCCAAAATATCGAACAGGAAATGAAAAGCCGGCTGGAAAATATTATTACAGCGCTGTCGGACGAGGCCCGGGAAAAGGGCGGCAGTTTAATCGCGGAAAACCGGTCAGCGGCACAGGAATGCCGCAGTGAAATTGAAAAGCTCTCCGCCTCCTGCGCTGCTGAAATTTCAACTCTGCGCTCCGGACTCTCCCGCGAACTTGCGCTTTACAGCCACGAACATAAAAATCTCGATCAGGCGGCCGAAGAGTTAATGAACCGCCTGCAGAAAGAATTCCGCGAACTGCAGGTGAGTTTTGAAAAATTCACGGCGGAAAAAGAAAAAAATCTGAACAGTACCCTGGCGGAAAGCCTTAATCATGCCAATGCCCGCCTGGAAAAAACCCGGCAGACACTGGCGCAGGAAGAACAGAGACTTCTTAAACTCAAAGCCGATTATACCAGAGAAACTTCGGAAATTGAAAAAAAGAACAGCAATCTGCTTGCTTCGCTGCAGAAGATTGCCGAAAGCGCACAAACTGAAACCGAACAGGCCAGACTTAAACTTGAAAAAGAGATCAAAAAACTTTCTGAACAGAGTAAATCGGTTTTGGGTAAAAGCATTGAAGAGATTAAAAACCAGCATTCCGAGGCTATGTCTGCAGCCCTTAAAGACGGCGCCCGCGAACTGAAGGAAATGCTGAAAAAAATCGGCGCACTTGAAAAACAGACTGCTTCCATTCATGAACAGATAAAAAAAGAAAAAGAAGTAAAAATTAAAGAAGCCGATGAGAGCACCGGACGTTATCTTAAGGAACTTTCCGGCCGCATTCAGGGAAGCAGCCGCGAACTTGCGTCTTTCCTGCAGGAAAGAAAAAAAGAAATCGGTAAAAGCTCTGAAGAAATGAAAATGGAAATACACGCCCTGGCCCGTGAGCTTTCGCGTGAAACCCGCATGCACTTTGACGAGTTCAATAAAAAACTGCGTGATACCGATTTAAAAATTGACGATTTTATCAAAAAAACCGGATTATTTGAAAAAGCTGATACGCTGGCGGAAAAACTCGGCGCAGAAATCATCGAATACCGTTCCCGTATTGACGAGATCAAACTGCAGATTTCCGCCCTCTCGGATATTGAAAATAAAGTAGGAGAACTGAAGAAAAGCGAGGAAGAAATTGTCCAGGCCATGAAAAACATCTCTCTGGAAAAAAAGGATATAAAAGAAATAAACGATAATGTGGTTTCTCTGCGGCGCTCTGCGGATGAAATCGCCAAAAATCTCAAGCATGCCGGAGTACTTAACAGCGAAGTTGAAGCCTCGGTAAAAAAAATATCTGTTTTCCGCGCCGATATGGAAAACCTGCGTAAAACCGCCGATGAGCTGCTGCAGAAAAAAGACGCCTTAAAGACCGCCCGGGAGCAAATCGGCCTGATACTGGAAAGCGTTAAAAACAGCGAGAAAAAAATTCAGGAGAACGAATCGGGGTTGGTGCGTAATATACAAAAGCAGAATGAAATTGATAAAAAACTTGAAGTGCTTGAAGATAAAACCCTGGCCCTGGCCGCGCAAAGTAAAAAAATCGACGAGGTACTGGTAAAATTTGACGAAATGGATATGCTCATTAAAGATGTCGATCGGCGTTCGGAAAAAGTCCAGAAAATGCTGCAGGATCTGGCTCTGGAACAGCAGAAAATGGAAGAACTGAAAACCAGTCTCAATCAGCAGATTGAACAAAGCGTAAAATTATCCTCACGCCCGGCAAGGCAAAATACACAGCCTGGAGACAATGAATTTGATACCAATGATAATACCGTTGAGGTGCTTTTCAATTTAAAATGGGAAATCACAAAAATCGCCAAGTCGCTTAAAACCAGCGAACAGGAAGTAAGAGCGATTTTAGCCAGAAAAGGCCTGCTGTAAAACTCACAAATCCCATCCCTCTTTTAAAAAAAAATAAAAATGAATTCGTGAGTTAAATATTTTTAAAAATATTAAAAATAATATTTTTCGTATATTTGCCTGACTGTTTTTACATCCGGTGTCTGATTCCCGGCGAGCAGTTTTTGCAGTTCCTGATAACGCCTGGCAAGTCTTTCGTCAATAAAACCGGAATATAAAATTGCCCCGCTGGATTTTATCTTTTGAATATAATGCATGATTTTTTTTTCATCAGACAGCAGAGCTTTTAAAAGCAGCGTGCGTTCCTGTCCAGACAACCCGCGGGAGCATAATTTAAACATAATATTGTTGGATTGAAAATGCATTATTGTATAGCGCAGATTTAATATATAAATTTTAAGTAATAAAAAACCGGTATTTTTTTTATCAGTTATTTTTTTCTGCATCCGGGCAGCTCTTATCATACAACTTTTTAGTGTTTTTATACCTTTATTTATTACTGGTCCAGGATATCGGCCGCCCAGCAGGCCAAAATGCCTCATTACACCGTTCACGGCCTGTAAAATTTCAAAAAACGGTTTATTGTTACCTGGAAACACTTCCCGGCTATAATTTTTCAGCAGTTGTTTTGCCGAAATTTTTTGTCCGCTTTCCCATGAAAAACCAAACATAGCCGCCAGATTTATCTCATAAATTTGCCAGGGAGTTTTTTCCGCCATGGTTTGTATCCCGCTGATTCCGCTTTTACAAAAATATTCCAGGTCGGTGCGTATTATATCCGGCATGATCTTCGGCAGGGAAAGCCATGCATATTTGGCATAATATTCATAAATAATAATATCACCGGTAAAGGCTTTTTTCCATTTTTCAATAATTTCCGTAAAGGCATAATTGAGATGATGCGGCGCCCGGCAGCAGACCGGGTTGGCAAGAGCATGCGTATAACAGCGCTGGTACAGGGCAAGTCCGGAAAGCACAAGATTATCCGGAAACGCCGATACGAATTCAGAAGGCATAATCATGGCATGATAAGCCCAGAAAGAGGCTTTTTTATGAGGAAAAGTTTTCTTCAGGACGCGCGCTGCATGATTCACAATTGTATGATAACGCCTGCCTGCGCTATAGCCAAACTGCTCATTTTCTCCGCTAAAGAGCGGATTCGGGATCGGTGCTCCTTCGATTTCCCGACATAATCCGCATTCACACCACCCGAAACCGTCATTAGGTATAATTCCCAGAATATCAATTTCCTGATTTTTTTCCAGGAATTCACAAAGCGCTCCGGCATAATAATCAAGTCCCTGTGCGTTCGCGGAACAGAGCTGGGAATTATGAAGCATATTCAGCAGGCGCTTCCCTTTGGCCCTCTCTCCATTTACATACGAAAACCATTCCGGATGCCGGGAGAAATGTTTTTCCGGATCCACAAAATTAACAAAACCGTGATGTCCTGCCTCAAGAATAATACCGCGGGCCTGCAGCGCTTCGGTTATATACGGTTTAAAAACCGTGAAAAAATTTACAGATACCAGAAGATAATTACCGCGTTTTTTTGTCAGCCAGTCAATCACTTTAACCGCAAAATTTTCATCTGTTTCTATGGCGCATGAGTCAATATAAAAGCCGCGGTAATCAAGAAGTGCAGTATAGGCAAATTTTTCTGTGTGCAGAAAAATAAATTTTTTCCGGGGAATTGTATCGATTCCCGGTCTGCTCCAGATACAGCCGCATTGTTCAAGAAAAACATAAACACCGGAAAGAATACTGCGGCTGTTTGAACCGCTGATTTCAATTTCAGTTTGATCTATTTTTAATAAAAACCGGTCTTTAGTGAATTTATTTCCATTCTGAGGATTTAAAACTATTATTGCGGTTTGCGCATTATCTGTTTGTTTTTTATCGTGAATATCATGTATTGTTATCCGGATTTTACCGGCAAATACCTGCGATAGATATTTTGTTAATTCACCTGCAGCAAAAGCGCAGATTTTGTCATGAAGAGGATAATAAACATTATAATTATAATCCGGTTTTAATATCATTGTTTAATACTCCTTTGAAAATTCATAAGCCAGTGCATTCTGGTTTAGGGGAATCTCCAGTAATCCATTCTTGGTCTTGATTTCTGTTTTATCCATAGTACTGTTATGTTCATTTTTACCTGTCAGCAGGCCGCGTTGTCCGGGAATAACCAGCATTCCCTGCACCGGCTGGCAGATTATTTTACTGTTAGTTTCTACGCCTGCCGG
>DNNS01000530.1 GCA_003497555.1 Spirochaetia bacterium | reverse complement strand
CCGATTCCGTAATCTTTTTTAATTTCCGCGGCGACCGGGCTATAGAAATCTCGCGCGCCTTCACCGAACCGGGTCTTTCCAGAATCACGCGCAAGCGCTTTCCGCAGATTGAATATGCCGGCATAATGGAATACGATGGAGATCTTCACATCCCTGCGCAATACCTGGTTACTCCGCCGGCTATTGATAAAACTATCGGCGAATACCTTGTACACAACAATATCCCGCTGTTTGCTCTTTCCGAGACCCAGAAATTCGGGCACGTAACCTACTTCTGGAACGGTAACCGTTCCGGTAAATTCAGCGAAAAGCTTGAAGACTATTTTGAAATCACCAGTGATCTTGTGCCTTTTGAGCAGCGCCCCTGGATGAAATGCGCTGATATTACCGATCAATGCATAGCACTTATAAATTCAGGAAAATACAAAACCGGCCGTATAAATTTTCCAAACGGCGACATGGTAGGACACACCGGCGATATTAATGCCGCGCGTATTTCCGTTGAAGCGCTTGATATCTGTCTTGGAAGGCTTCTGTCGGCAGTAAAAAATGCAGACGGTATGGCAGTCATCACTGCTGATCACGGCAATGCAGACGAGATGTTCGAGTATGATAAAAAAACCGGTAAACCGCTGATTAATTCCGAAACCGGCATGCCCAAAGCCAAAACCAGCCATACGNNGTACCGTTCATTATTTATGATCCTGCATATAAAGGCGAATACGAAATCAGCAAAAATATCGGACAACCCGGTCTTGCCAATATTGCAGCTACACTTTTTAATCTGCTGGGCTATAATGCGCCTGAAGATTATAATAAATCATTAATTACGTTTAAAAGGAGTTAACATGAAACGTTCCTGGAATTTTTCTTCCGGCCCGGCAGTTCTGCCGCTTGAGGTATTAAAAAAAGCACAGGATGAAATGCTCGATTTTGCCGACACCGGCTGTTCCATTCTTGAAATTTCCCACCGCTCCAAAGAATTCACTGCTGTAATTACCGAAGCCGCGCGTCTTACGAAAGAACTTCTGGGGCTTGGAGATAATTATCATGTGCTTTTTCTCCAGGGCGGGGCATCGAGCCAGTTTTCCATGGTTCCCATGAATTTACTGGAAAAAAATGAAACTGCCGATTATCTTGATACCGGTTCCTGGTCTGCCAAAGCGATTAAAGAAGCGAAGCTTTTCGGAAACGTTAATGTATCTTTTTCTTCCAAAGCCGAAACCTATAACCGCGTTCCCCAGTCGGAAAACGAAATAAAATTTTCCTCCAATGCCAAATATATTCATATTACATCCAACAATACAATATACGGCACAGAATACATGACCTTTCCGAAAAACGGCAATGTTCCGCTAATCGGAGATTTTTCCTCCGATATTCTTTCCCGGGTTATGGATCTCTCTGCTTTCGGTTTGATTTATGCAGGCGCCCAGAAAAATCTCGGACCGGCCGGCGTAACCGTAGTTATAATCAGAGATGATTTTATTGTTAAACTAAAACCGGGCCTTCCTACCATGCTGTCCTATAAAACACATCTTGATGAACAAAGCATGTTTAATACCCCGCCCTGTTTTTCCATTTATATATTAAAAATGGTTCTGGAATGGATTAAACAAAAGGGGCTTGAAAAAATAGAAAAAGAAAACCGCGAAAAAGCCGAACTTGTTTATCATGAAATAGACCGCAGCGGGTTCTACAAACCGCGCGCCGAAAAAACCTCGCGTTCGCTGATGAACATAACCTTTAATCTGGCCAGCGAAGAACTTGAAAAAAAATTTTTAGACGAAGCCAAAAAAGAAAATTTCCAGACTTTAAAAGGGCACCGCTCCATCGGCGGAATTCGCGCTTCTATCTACAATGCCTTTCCCCTGGAAGGCGTGCAGAAGTTCGCCTCTTTCATGAAAAAATTTGCCGATCACAATAAATAATTGAATGCTTTCTGCACAGTTTATTCGCGAACAGGAAAAGCTGGTCAGGGACTGCCTGAAAAAACGAGGCTCGGCTTTTGCTCTTGATGATTTTCTTAAATTGGATGATGAGCGCCGTAAAATAAAAACCGAGACCGAGACCAGAAAAGCCGAAAGGAACACAGTTTCCAGAAAAATCGGCGAACTGACAAAAGAAAAAAAAGATATTTCCGCTCTCAGGGAACAGATGAAAAAAAACGGGGAAGAAATACAGGCATTAGAGCAGAAACTTGCAGAAAAAGAATTATTATTTGAAAAACAAATTCTTGAAATTCCCAATATTCTTGCGGATGATGTACCGGAAGGCAGAACCGAACTTGACAACAGGGAAATAAGGCGTGAAGGTAAAATCCCGCAGTTTGACTTTACACCCAAAAGTCACGCCGACCTGGGGGCCGGTCTTGATATTATCGATTCTCCGCGCGCTGTAAAAATCAGCGGCTCCAGGTTCGCCGTATTAAAAGCTGCCGGAGCCAGACTGGAACGTGCGCTTATGAATTTTATGCTGGATATGCATACCGCTAAAGGCTATACCGAGGTCAGTCC
>DNNS01000627.1 GCA_003497555.1 Spirochaetia bacterium | reverse complement strand
CGTCAGATTCTCCAGGTGAAAGCGGAGCTGCCGTATAATTTAAAAAAATAAAATTTCCGCTGGAGAGTCCGGTTATAACATGATTGTTGGAAATACTGATATAATTTGTTTCCGATGTGCCCATTTCCGTGGAATCAAAAGTAGTATTGGTAATTAATATTGATGAATTGGTAAAAGCATCGGGAATTTTGATTACCGCATAGCGTATATCCTTGCGGTTGGGCGCCGGCGTGGTTTTTATTTTATAGGTAAAGGTATAGGGGCTTTCTCCCTGATAAATACTGTTAGGAGTAATAGACGCAAAACTTTCCGGCAGCTGCATGGCAAGGCTAACCGCAGCATTACTCCCTGTTTTCTGCGGGCCGCAGGTAGCCTGATTGCTTTTCATAACCGAAGACATGGAATCAAGCTGTACCGCATCAATATAACTGATAAACTCGCGTGTGGTAAAATCATTGGAAATATATAATGTCATTGATATGTAAATAGTACTGTTAACCGTATTGGTAACCTGATTGGCAAGATATACAGTGAGATTGGAACCGCTGTTGGTAACCATGGCATAACCGTCTGATGGCCAGGCTGCAGAATATTGCGTGGAAACAAGGCTTTGCACAGTTCCATTATTCCAGTAATTGCTGATTTTTATAGAATTGGTAATGGGATCCGTATAATAAAAATCCTGGGGCAGGGAAATTTTTATCCAGTTGATTCCTGAATTGGATGGAAAAGACAGCAGGCTATTGCTTAAAATCAGCGTAAGCGTATTGGTACCCACAGATGTTTCTGACGGTGAAATATATGCCTGGGTTGCCTGCAGTGCAGAAGAGACGCACAATAAAAAATACAATATTATTTTTTTCATATACTATTGCACCTTTTTGGAATATTCTGCTTTAGCCACAAGATCAGGTTCGATTAAAATGGAATTCTGCCACCCGCAGGTACTGTATTTTCCTTTTTTTTCTGCAGGCATATTATTAAACTGTTCGGCAGTTACCTGTACTATTGTGTTTTTTTGCAGGTTAAGGTCAAGGGTACGATTAAAAACAGTAAAAAGCGTCTGAGCCTGATCGCAATTCCATTGTTTGCCCAGAACAATTCCCAGTTCGCGTGAGTTTACCATGATAACGGCTGCTTCGTGATCTTCAGGAAACTCTTCATTCCATGCCCTGACAGACAGTTTATGGTCATTTATCATTATTGTCCTGACCGGGGCATACGGCCACTTTGAATTTTCCGGAAGAATTATTCTGATATAATTTATTCCGGCTTCGTTTTCTTCTTTTTCGGCTGTCAGTGCCAGTCTGCAGCCTGCAGAATTTTTATCATCTGGTAAATCAAAATAATGTTTTGCACCGCTCGCAGCAGATCTTACAAGCATATTATCAAACAGGGTATAGGCATAACGGGCGGTAGACGACCAGACCGTATTATAATAACCGTATTTGTGGGCATGCCCGATCATACATTGTACATCTCGGTTCCAGAGCACTGCTTCTTCTTTAAGCAGAAGCCATTCATCCGGATGATCTATGGAATTATTTCCGCCCGGATTAGGATTAACATACATGGAAACCTTGCTGCCGTTATGAGTCATGCGGAAACCGATTTTATTGGTATTGCGTTCGGATGATGTATAAAGATAAAAATTATCAAGCTGGCCGTGATTGACACTGGTGTTGGAAATCATGATACGCACATTGGTTTCCCAGACTCCTTCCCATCTTATTGGATAATTACCCGGGTTGGCATAAGATGAGCCCGAGCTATGTGTATAAGAGTCATAGGTTTCTGTAGCAAGCAAACGCTGCCATGGCGCAGAATTGGTGGAAAGATAGGTTTGCACCCGGAAATTATTAATGGTATTGCTGGCTCTGGCTGTAAATCTTAACTGGCAGGTATTTGATACTGCCGGTAAAATAACCCAGGCATTTGCCGGCATTTCAATGGAATATGCTCCCCCGCTTAAATTATTGACATTGGTATAATATGCGCCTCCGCCCAGAGTCCATCCGGAAGGAACAGCTGTACTTGCAAAGGATTCAGTTAAGATAGCAGCAAGATTGAATGCGCCCCGGTATGGTATAAGAACAGCGTTGGTAATATTGGTAAGTGATCCGTCAGGTCTTGCCGCCTGCTCTAAATAAGTATTTAAATTACGGTCTCCGGCATTAAAATAGACCAGCCGCTGATAATATGCTGTGGTATAACCGTCAAAATCCATAAAATCAAAATAATTAGCCTCATTCTGAAAATTTTTGGAAGTATCGTTTCCGAATTCTTCATTTACAAGATTGTCCGGATCAGCATAAAAGGCAATTCCCGCCATAACCTGGGAAATAGGAGCTGTATTATACTGATAATGATAATTAAGCCAGCCGAGTTCGCGAATTATTTCCCACCCGAACGGCTGGGTTGCTGTTGGTGTATATTTATTAGTATTAAGAACCCAGCGGCCAGCCCAATACCCGTCAAAACCGTCATTGTCATGCGGAGTGCCGAGAAAAGCGAGTTTCCCGCCGGAAAACCCGCTGTATTGAAGCGATTGGGCGCGGTTGCTGTTTGCCACTACTGTTCCATCGCGGCAATAGGCAAAATTGGTAAGCCAATCAGGCTGCCCCGGACCGAATGATGCTGTAAAATCTTCAGAATAATAATGGCATGTTAATGTTTTCATAAAAATACATATTATTAAAACAATTTTTCGCATCATTTTCTCATTATATTATAGTAAATTATCGGCTATTTATCCAGTAAAAAGTGCAAATTTGCCGTCATATCACAGATTATAACAATTCAAAACCAAAAAAGTGAAATTATTTTATTTGATTACGATCACACCGGATACCGGCTTTTCAGGCTTAAATACTGCTTTTTGTCTGCCGGTAGTGGCATATTTTGAATAGTATCCTGTATTATATTTTTCATGATCAACAAAAACCGAAAACAGGCCGGAATCCATTTTATTTTGGTCATTATTTAATTCAATAACAGCACATTTTACGGTTGTTTTAAAATCAATCACAGCATTTTCAGTATCGGATTTCCGGCAAAAACGTATAGCAAGCAATCCTGGTTGTACAAAAACTGCAGCCTCGTTTTTTCTGCCAGGCTCTGTGGAATTTATAATTTTCATAGTCTGCATATTTCCATTCTTGTTAAAATCAGTACTTATTTTATCGGCAATCATCGTACTGCCTGGCAGGCTGATTAAAATATCTGCTATACCGGCATCGCATTCATTAATTTCTGCGCCGATTTCAATACGGCATACTCCGCTGCGGTATTCCATTCGGTACCAGGCGCCGGAGGTAACTGCCCGAATAATAAAATCATCAAAATCAAGGTCGCTGCGCTCCTGATCGAAACGGTTTACTCCATGCCCCAGCATAAAAGTCATATTGGAATTCCAGGTAACAGCCTTTTCGCCCAGACAGCACCATTCATTGGGGAATGTACAGTTGGCATTACCGGCCGGATTGGGATTAAGATAAAAACGGATAATTGAACCGTCGTGGGTAATGCGGAAACCGAGATGATTGGTATTGGCAGTTCCTCCCCTGATGTCGTCATAATTCCATAAAAGCGAACGCCCGCCGGGCAGGCCGTTTGCCAGCAGATTGTTGCTTTTACCAAGAGGCCCTTCGGTATCGGCAAGATCAAAATACCTCTGCACTCCGTCAAAATAACCGTATTTAGACACAGTATTGGCATACGCTCCGTCATCCGGAAATCGCCCCTGTACATACTCGCAGAAATTGACCAGCTCATTATAGGGTTCGCTCTGGGCGGCAATTGTTTTGTTTACAAAAAAACAAATGGAACCCTCTGCTTTCTGCCGCCAGGAAGTATTGCCTTCAGTTTCACGGCAGTCGGAAACAGCATCCAGCCAGGCATACTTGCGGATAACGGTAAAACCGAATGGATGTTCGGGGCTTGCGCTATAAGTATGGTTGGTATATTTGAGCTGATGGCCTACCCAGATAGACTGATAAGCAAGATTATTTCGCTTCGCAACCCCGCGAAACTGAAAAACTCCTCCGGTAACCTGAATATAAGTGTCAACCTGGGCACTGCCGCCTCCACAGGCGCTGCCGGCATCGGGGACACGGAATAATCCGTCACGGCCGTAAAAAAAATTGGTCATCCACCCTCCGGCAAGCGTGGAATTAATATCATCAAAAGTCTGATTCAGATATACAGGCTGGGCATTAACAATAAAACCGCTTAAAAAAAATATTAAACAATAAAAAAGTAATCGGCCTGTCATATTATTTAAACGCCTTGTTATGGGTAATTAAACCGGTATTGGGCATGCCGGAACTTAAAGCTTTCTGCCTGCCGGTTGTAGCAGTAAAAGAATAATTATCGCTGTTATATTTTTCACAGCTTACATATAATTCAATATTTTGCAGCGGACCTTCAAGCCGGATTTCAATTTGTATTTGCGGATTAACAGTGTGGTAATTAATTACATTATGTTCCTGATTATTTTTTTTATAAAATGATATGCTGAGTCCGCTGCCGGTTTTCTGAATAAATGCCGTCCCCGAAGCAGGGGACAACGATGAAAGAACAAGCGGTGAAATGACTCCGTTATTCTTTTTATCGCCCCATTCCGTTAAAATATTCTGTACAGCGATGTTGCCCGGAAAATCAAGAAATATTTCGCTTATGCCTGAATCCTGACTCGAAAATACCGAATCAACGGTACATATGAATACATCCTTTCTTTCAGGAGCAGGTTCAATTTTATATCCGGTACTCTGGCTGACACTGCGTACCAGCAGAGTATCAAAAAAAGCATCCTGTGTCTGTGTATAATTCATATTGGCTTCATGACCCAACATTATTTTTAAATTGGTTTTAAACAGAACAGATAAAGTTCCAACCAGACAATATTCATTAGGGTAGGAATTCGCATCCAGCGGATCAGGGTTAATAAAAAAATTAATTATTGACCCGTTATGCGTCATTTTTAATCCGAGAGTATTGGTATTGGAAATACCACCATGGTCATTGTTATAATGCCATTCAAGGGAAAACGGCGCGGTATTGGTAAGATTGATTGATGCTCCGCCCGGCCTGATG
>DNNS01000495.1 GCA_003497555.1 Spirochaetia bacterium | reverse complement strand
GCAAAAAATTTGTGCGACGAACAATTTATTTCAGGACCCTGTTCCAAATGAATTGCAGCTCCATTATAAATATCAAGATCATGAATATAACAACTTTCCACTGTTACATTCATTGCTTCTCCCTTTACATTTATTGCTTCTGCTCTGGTGTTAAATATCTCGCATCCACGAATAGTTATATTTTTGGTATTATCAGGATAAAAAGGATCACTGGTTCCGGTGTAACTGCTCTTACCGATATAAAATCCTTCCGCATTATGTGTTTCCGAATATCTGCCTGTATTATATATTTTACAGTTTTCAAACAAGATTGTGTCACTTAAATGTTGTATTGCCGCAGCATAATAATCAATATTACATATATTCACTGAAATAAATTTCACATTAAAAGATTCATAAATCTGCACACCCTGACTCCAATCAGTTACAGTCATATAATAGAAATATAAATTTTTACAATTTACAATTTTCAGACCGGTTCCAATACCGATAGATTTCGGTTTAATAATAATCTTCGTCGGATCCGTGTCAGGATAACCCCTAATAATAGTATTGCCATTTGTGACATTGATACCGCTAATAACAATAGGATTCTCATAATAAACACCCGGTTTAATAAATATTTTGTCTCCGCCATTTAGATTTAATCTGTTTATCGCTTCTCCGATTGTTTCTAATGGCGCTATCCAGCTTGTCCCGGGATTTTGATCATCTGCTACCGTTGATTGGTTATCAACCAACCAAATCGTTGCAAAAGTTTGATTCAAAATTAACATGAAAACGATTGCTGCAGCCGTTAAACGTTTACATTTTTCATTCATATATATACCTCTTGATAAAAGAATAAGGTAATTATAATCGATTTTTTCAGAAAATACTTATTTAAATGTAAAGTTTTTCAAAATAGCGGTGATTTTTAATTCCATATATAGAACTATATGAGCAAACATCATGATTGTCCGAGAATATAGCAGGTAAATAATCAGCTTCCTGTACCGGATTTTCCTGGTTCGCAGCTATAGGCAATTATTAATCATTCTACTCATTTTCCCTGCGGTTTTGAGCAGTTCTCTGCTAATTAATTTCTTTTTTTCAAGAATGGAAGGCGGACCGATAACCCCCAGGGAAAGAAGCGGAATACCGGCGCCTTTTAAAAACACCGGAGCTGTAACTCGTGTAAGAAAGGGCAGGTATTCGCGATCTTCGATGGAGAATCCGTTTTTTTTAATTTCAGACATTATTTTTAAATATCCGGATTTTTCAGTTTGCAGGTTGTTTTTATAATGACTGCGCAGCGCCAGATCAAGTTCGATTATTTTACCGAGTTCTTCTTCAGACATATAGGCCAGGAAAATACGGGCAAAACCGTGCGCGGGCAGCATCGGCACTTCCAGATTTACAGTTGAAAAATGATAAGCGCTGTCTCCCCGGTTATAAGCGTCAAAAATACGCATGGTGTTGTTTCCGGAAATTACAAAAACTCCGGCTGCCAGTTTTAGCCGCTCAGAAATATTTTTCAGATTTTTACGGATCGCCGCCCGGTTTTTTTCCAGTATTTCATAATGCGCAATGTTAATAACTACAGAATTGAACATATTTTTGACCAGCTGATAATACTGCCCGGCTTTTGCAATATAACCTGCTGCCGAAAGAGTCTCCAGCAGCCTGGAAAGAGAATTGGCCGGAAGAGAAAAAACGCCGGCTATTTCGGAGAAGCGCGAGATATTGCCGGCAGAAAGAAACTCCAGAATTTTCAGGGAGCGGCTGACAGCAGGAATAATGCGTTTGGGCTTGGAATTATTTTTTATCAGGCGTATTTCTTTTTTCATACCTCAGTACTTCCATTTATGGAATTAAATTATATCATAATCAGGTGTTTTTTTATTGCTTTAATGATTTTGTCGAATTATAATATTTTGTGGCTTTCTCATCCCGAAATATTATTTTTTTTCTTTTTGTAAATATGTTTAATATCTTCTGTTCTGCCGGCTGGTATTCGAATTGGAATTATTGCAAGGTAATTTCCAATAATTTGGCGCTTGGCGGTGATCTGACCAATTTTCCCCTGCTGGTTGTAATCAGCAATGACACAGATTTACAAAGTTATGCGTNNCACGATATTGTCTTTACACTTGCCGCAAGTACAAACAAGCTTGATCACGAAATTGAATATTTCAGTAACGGTACGGTTATAGCCTGGGTTAAAATACCCTGTTATTCTGCCGCTTTCGAGCAATCAAACATTCTTTACATGTATTTTGACAAAACCAAAGCCGGTAATCAGCAGAATACCTCCGCAGTGTGGTCTGAAGATTATCTGATGGTGCATCATTTTAAGGAAAATAGCGGTACATTTAATGATTCAACAGCAAACGGATTTAACGGCACCTGGAACTATACCAGCGGAACCAGCACTCGCGATGCTAATGGTTTAATCGGCCGCGGCGTTTATTTTGACGGTACAAATGATTATATTTCCCTGATAACTGCCGCGGTGCCGACTAATAAATCTTTTACCATGTCGTTGTGGCAAAAGAGCGAAATACCGGATACTGAAGCTGTAGCCCGTTACACTTTTTATTCCAATACTTTTTATTTTAAAAAATTTCAGGCTGCAAATCCCAGACAGTACCACTTTTATTTATTAGACGGTTCAGGTGTTTTACAGGGCACAGCTTATAATATACCGGCAGGAACAGAACACGAATGGGTCAGGCATACGGCTGTATATAATCATGATGAGTACAAATTTTATGTATATGCGAGCGGTAATGTGGTATTAGTACGTGATTGTACAAATACATCTCAAACAGCAATAATACGGATATCTCATACCGGCAATAACGGCTGGATCGGATTTTTGGATGAAGCAGTTATTTCAACAAACGGGCGATCTTCCAACTGGATTACAACAGAATACAGCAACCAGATTAATCCTTTGAGCTTCCGTACCATCGGCAGTATAAGCGAATACGGTGTACCCGCAGTAACAGTGAGCGCTCTTTCTTCGCCTCCGGCCGTTGCCGGGCAGCAGGCATCGTTTTTAATTACTGCAGATACTGCCGGCACGTGCAGCATCACCAACCTTAGAATTAATTACGGAGATAATATACAGGAGGATTATTCAGCCGCAAGCTCTCTAACAGCGCAGACAGTTACGCACACCTATAAATCAGGAGATACGTTTTTATTATCAGCCGCCGCATACAGTGCTGCCGGAAAAGTTCGTACCAATCGGATTTATATCACTCCCGCGCCTTACAGTATGCCGGGAGCATACAATATTCAAACTCATTATCAAAATGAAGGGCTTAAATTTACCTTCAGCCTGCCTTCTACTAATATAAACCGTGCAGTTATTTACAGAAACAGTCTGCAGCTTGCCGGTATTTCACCGGTTTCACCTGACATGGAATATCTTGACCGCTATCTTTTATACAACACTGTTTATTCATATCAAATTGGCGTGGAATACTCCGCAGGCATGGTACTTTCCGCCCATATTACCAATCGTCCTTTCTGTCTTGAACTCGCTCAAAAAACTATCGGTAGAAGCGGCGGCAGCATAGGTAATCTTTTTTCTGAGCTGGTTATACCCCCGGGAGCTTTACCGGGAGACACCCTGGTAAAGCTTGTAGTAAGTTCCAATCTGCTTTATAATTTTGAGCCGGGATATGCCCAGGCGTATAATCAGGTACGAATTGAAACTGACCCTCCGGCAAGTTTTGTCTCCAATGCCAGACTTTCGCTCCTGGCGCCTTTTTTAGATAATAAAATACATCTTATGCCTGATGACGGAAATTACGACCGTATTTTTACCGGCAGCGAAAACCGGCTTACTATATCTTCTTACAACAACCGCGCCTGGATTCCGGCNNATTCCCGGGTTTATGATAAAAATATATTACCTAATCTGAATTATAAAATACTGACAATGGATATATCTGATGCAGGAAATTATGGAGTCGGAATTATTTTAAATAGCACAGATTATGGGAACAAAGTTACAGTAAAAAACCGGGTATTTGCTCCTCTGTCTTATGATATCATGTCAAAAGTAACAATCTTTTTCCCTAATCCGTTTTTCGAAGAAGTAACTTTGCGAATTTATAATATAAACGGCAAAAAAGTTTTTGAACGTTTTATAGGCGGCTCGG
>DNNS01000130.1:887-3910 GCA_003497555.1 Spirochaetia bacterium | reverse complement strand
CAAAGAATCGATGAGTACATTCCTTCATTGCCAGCCCTGCGAAAGTTTTGGCCATAGAGAAAGCTCATTTAGCTTCTTTACGGCGCTTGTTTAAATAAAAATCAAATTTAAAACAGCCTACACCATGGCAAGAGGTATGTCGTCTAATTTTAATAGAATTTATAATCAGCATGACCAATTTTCACCCAATTGCCTATGGTTTATTTTAATGATATCATTGTTAGCCAACAGATAACAATGAATAGAAATAGTAATCCAGAAAAAATCAATATTTGTCATAATTCACATTTGCGTTTATTACCGGGAATGGTGATTGTTATCCTGCAGTGGATAATCGGTTTTATTGTTCCGCTGATTATACCCGAGACACTTGTTGCCGGAGTGTTTGCAGGCATGCTGGGCGGCCTTGCAGTTATTATCTGGTGGATTTTTTTCAGCCGGGCAAAAAACATTGACCGCTTTGGGCCGGTTATCCTGATTTTTATTTCGCTCTATGCAGCGTCGCGTTTTCTTCATGAATCGATCAAAACAGGCAATATGGGATTAATGTTTATAATATATGCAATCCCGGTTATGAGCATAGCTTTTGTTATTGCAGTGCTGATCGGAAGCTTTTTCTCCAGTACACCACGGCGCGTAATCGCGGCTGTATCAATTATTATTGCCTCAGGCGGCTGGATTCTTCTTGCGAGTAACGGCATAGACGGAAATGGACGTCCAGATTTTACCTGGCGATGGATACTTGGCCGAGGGAATTCCTGTCCTGTACAGACTCCTGACGAATCATATGAAACGCCGCCTTTAGTGCAGGAAGATGCCAAAACGGCCTGGACGGGTTTCCGCGGGGCTAACCGCGACAGTGTCATTCGCGGTACGAGTATAAACGCAAACTGGCCTGTCAATCCTCCCAGAGAATTATGGCGGCGCCCGGTAGGAGCCGGATGTTCTTCCTTCGCTGCCGGAGGAAACCTGCTTTACACACAGGAACAAAACGGCGATTATGAAGTTGTTTCCTGCTATGATCTGTTAACGGGCAAGCCGGTCTGGAAGCATAAAGATAAAGCGCGTTTTTATGATTCGCATGCCGGAGCCGGGCCGCGCTCTACTCCGGCTTTGGCAGGAAACCGTCTGTATACATTAGGCGCAACAGGAATACTGAACGCGCTTGACGCCCGCAGCGGTACGGTCGTCTGGTCGCGCGATGCAGCTAAAGACAGCGGAGTAAAAGCGATAACCTGGGGTTTTACCGGCTCGCCTCTGGTGGTTGGCAAGATCGTGATTACTGCGCTCGCAGGAAAACTCGCAGCGTATGAATCATCTGACGGTACGCCGCGCTGGTTCGGACCCGACGGCGGCAACAGCTATAGTTCTCCGCAGCTTTTTATCAGTTACGGAATTCCGCAGATTCTGCATATGAGCAGATACGGGGCGCGCAGTTTTGATCCGTCAAGCGGCAGGCAAATCTGGCAGCATCCCTGGGAAATTTCCGATCGTATTCTTCAGCCTGCAGTTACCGAAACCGGCGGTCTGCTGTTGGCGCTGGAAACAAAAAGCCTGCGGCACATTGCAGTTTTACACAAGAATGAACAATGGGACATAAAAGAAATCTGGACTACAGCAGATATGAATGCCAATTTCACTGATTATGTTATTCATAAAAACCATGCGTACGGATTTTACGGCCCCGGTATAGCTTGTCTGGATATAAAGAATGGATTACGCAAATGGAAAGGAGGACGCTGCCGGGGTTTCACCCTTTTGCTGGCTGATCAGGATCTGCTGATAGTCGTTTCTGAAAAAGGCGAAGCGGTTTTGATATCAGCGCTTCCTGAAAAATTTACGGAACTTGGTCGTTTCCAGGCAGTAACAGGCAAAACATGGAATCACCCTGCGCTCTCCGGAAATATTCTGCTGGTCCGCAATGCCAGAGAGATGGCGGCGTTTGATCTTGCAGCTCCGGATATTTAATCAGTGTAAATCAACAACGTACGGATCCTGTGCGCCGGTATTGGAGCCGAAAACTGCAGCAATCTGCAAGATTCTTTGGAATTGAAAAAAATTAATATTTATTATATAAGTAGTTTATGAAATATAAAGTTTTATTTTCTGTTTTCTTTTTTTCTGCAGCTCTTTTTTCTGATAATAAATTTATCGCCCATATGGTAACAGTGCCGCTTATTGAAGGCGCAGGCGGATTTGCAAGTATTGCCTGTTTAACCAGAAACAGCAGGCCGCACACCAAAGCAGCGGCAGCAGTTAATTTATCGGCATTGGGAACAACTGTCGGGCTGGGTATTGCAACTTTGGCAGTTAAAACTGCAAAAGCGGAAAAAATTCACAGGGTTCATAAGATATTGGGTCTTGTAGTGCTTGGGTCGGCTGCCTTACTCAGTACCTCTGTAACGTTTGATCCGGCAGTCAGGGGAACTTATATTGCTTTTATTACTTACGGATATACGCTGTTTTCGTCCATACCGATTATTATTTTTAAATTTTAAATCAGCGCAATAGTTATTATTTAATTGCAGATACCGTATTTTTCTTTTTTTTCAGTCTGGAATCAAAACTGCGTAAAAGTTTATCTTTACAGATTAATTCGCTGCGGGAAAGTTCTCCGACCTGTTCTGTTGCCTTGATTGTTGCATAGGCGTCCATAAGTTCAGTGCTGCTCAGTTTTTCAACACTTTCAAAAGCATCGATTATTTTATATGCTTCCTGCAGTTCTTTATTGGCTGTATTTGCAATGTTTTCATACAAAAATAGTATTTTATCGGCATATTGCAGTTTTTCTACCAGATTTTCAACCTGTGATCCAAGAGCCTGATTCTTGGCTTTCAACAGTGAATTTTCTTTCTTTAAATAATTGATATCCTCGGGTATATTTGCTTCGTTTTCCACATTTACCTGCTTCTTATATTTTAGTTTAATTATAATAAATTTTTCGTTACTTGTCAAAAAAAAAACTAAAAATTATCAAATTTTTAACAAATTTGGCTTTATTTGCACATATAAGCCATGTTCCC
>DNNS01000130.1:0-868 GCA_003497555.1 Spirochaetia bacterium | reverse complement strand
ATTGTAAAATCCGAGTGGATACACGATAATCATAATATGGGAATAATACCGATGTTTCAAACCAGTCAGATTATTATTGTCGGCGCAGGCCCGGCCGGGATAGCCTGCGCTCTGCAGGCTGCCGATAAATGTAAAGATATTCTTATTCTGGAAGGAGGGGAAACTCCTCTGAAGAAATTTCTGTTAACCGGCGGCGGAAAATGCAATCTGACACATGACGGCAATGTTAACGAACTGCTAAGTCATTATTATGAAAAAAAAAGGTTTTTGTCATGCGCCCTGCACACTTTTCCTCCGCAAAAACTTCTGTCTTTTTTTAAAGACCGCGGCCTTGATTTTTACACCGATACCGGGGGATGTATTTTCCCGGTAACCAATCAGGCCGGAGATATTGCGCACCTGCTTCTGCAGGAATGCAGTAAAAAAAATATCATAATAAAGTGCCGGGAAAAAGTTACGGAAATTTTTAGCGGTGAAAACATATTTTCAGTAACCGCTTCCCGGAGCCGGTACAAGGCGCGAAAACTGGTAATTGCCTGCGGAGGAAAATCATTCCCCCAAACCGGTTCGGACGGATCAATATTCCCGCTGCTTGAAAGACTCGGCCATAAAATCATCGGCCTTGCGCCTGCGCTTTGCGGCCTGACCGTAAAAAAATTTTCAAGTTTAAGCGGTATAACAGTTAAAAATGCAATCATTTCTACAGATTATTCCGGGAAAAAACGGTTTTCGGTCCGGGGCGAGCTTCTTTTTACGCATAACGGGATCAGCGGCCCGGCAGTTCTGAATATCTCAAGATACGCAGTCAGCAGCAATAAGATAACCGTTAATTTTATACCGGAGTTTAATACGGAAACCTGCACAAGAT
>DNNS01000052.1 GCA_003497555.1 Spirochaetia bacterium | reverse complement strand
ATGGCTTTTTCTACCGCCAAATCACTGCGTATATCCGCCAGGGCGCTTTGAGTAATAAAAAGCTCATTCTCGGCGCATTCATTAATTAAAAGAGCGCATCCGGGCAGATTTAAAAAACCGCCGATACAGTAATCACCCTCTGCTGTGATTGTTTCGCCGTGTAATAGTCCGCACATTTTAATTCCCTGTTTTAACAGGGCATTATATATATCGGCGCCAATCAGGGCAGCGTGTTCACCGCTGTTTTTGGCAATCAGAGTCATAAAAAGTATACGGTTGGGAAGAAGAACAGGCTGCTGATTGAATGCGACAATACTATTTTGAATTTCACTCATCAGAGAGCCGGATTCATCATGAATTTTTAAAAACAGAAAAAACATGAATTTTTTTTCGGAAGGTAAAGTTTCTTTTTTTATTTTTGGCCGGGAAATACGGCGAGTCAGACAAAACAGCGCAGTAAGAATAATAACGGATGCCAATATCACAAGCGGAATAAAATGATCCCGGAATAANNTGCGCCGGATATCAAGATTGTTTCCCTTGTGTTTTATCAAATCACGCAGTAATCCGCATTGTTCTTTATCCAGGCCGGTACGATTGATAATTATTTTCCCGTCACGAACAACAAAATGCTCCGATGACCCGGCGCCGGACAAAAAAACCATTAATAAAAAAAAGCTTAAAAATTTATTCATGGTGATACCCCCTAAAAATCATATCCGATGGAAAAAAAACCGTTCCACTTACGTAAAGGCATTACTGAATATCCGGTAAAAGGCGTGGAAAAATCAATTTTACACGGTAAAAAAAACAGGACAAAACGCAATCCAAACCCCAGACCTGCCTTGACAGTATCAAGCTCCAGACGGCGTCTTGAACCGGAAAAACGAAAATCGTTGAAATCATCATATGCTGAGCCTGCATCAAAAAAAATCACGCCGTCTATATTGGCAATCTGCAGGGGAAAGGGAAAAGCCAGCTTCATCTGTTCAAGAAAACGCGTACGGTATTCGACATTGAACAGGTGCATTATCCGTCCGGAAAATTCATTGATTCTATATCCGCGGATATTGGGAAAATTATCATCCAGCGAGGCCCCGCCGATGCGAAATCTGAAATCATCACGGTCAGCTCCGGTTACAATACCGCTCATCAGGCGCAGGGCAAATCCGCCTTTCCGCCACAGCATCCAGTAATTGCGTACATCAAAAAATATCTTGTAAAACTCGAAATTATTCTGTGAAAAACGCGGAGAAGCCTGAAATACCAGATATGAGCGGTTGTTGTCAGCCGGCGCTGTTCGCCCGTAAATTACCGAATCATGAGTAAGCGAAAATTCCCACAGCCACAGCATTTTTGTAAATGTACTCGCCTGATAACTTACTTCGTTTTTTTTAGCGGTATATTGTCGTGAAAAAACTCCGGGAGTAAAGCCCAAATCACAGCGGTTATAAACCGAAAACGGGTAACGGGCAAAAATGCCTGCGCCGCCCTGAATTTCACGCAGAATGGCATAATTGTTAATATCGTAAAAATCGCCGTTAATATACTGGAAAAGATGATTCTGCTGAAAAAAACCAACAGTGCCGATATTGACCTTTGATTTCAGATAAATATATTCCGCCAGCAGATCGGTATCAAAAAGCTTTTTGGATGAAGCATAGGAAAGATAAGCGTCAATTCCGGCACGATGATCTCCGAGCATGTCGCTGAACAGCATGGCTACCCTTCCGCCGGCGCCGCTGCCGGAACTTACTCCCATTAATCCAAAAATCATTTCCAGCTTTAATGATGCTTGATAGCGTTCTTTATTGCTGTTTTCCGGCTGATAATAAAAATCAAACTGTGATTTTGCCGTTTCAGAGTTTTTTAAAATATAAGATCTTTTTTCTTCGCTGTTTTTTTTATCAATGCCGTCGATCATTGTTTCTTTTACGCAGGAACTGTCGTGCAGATTGATATCTGCTATGTAGACGTCATAACCGCCGCGATCAAAGGCGCTGTAAACCAGGCGGGAGCCGTCGCCCGACCATTTCGGATCAAAGGCTCCGCCGATTAAACCGGTAATGCGGAAAAGTTCGCGGGTTTTAACATGTTTGATATAAATGTCGGATGCGCCGCTGCGGTCCGAGGAAAAAGCAATCATGCTGCCGTCGGGAGACCAGGCTGGCGAAAGATTTTGCGAAGCTGATGAAGTAAAGAGCGAAGTTTCCCCGGTTTCCGGATTTTTTATAAAAAGATCGTATTGCGGCGAGTAAATTGCGTAATTGGCATTGCCGGCGTAAATAATATGTTTGCCGTCAGGGGACCAGGCTGGAGTTTTTTCCGTAAACAGATCATCGGTCAGCCGTACAAGTTTTTTTTCAGTAATGGAATATATGTAAAGATCAATCTGCCCGTTCTTATGCCCGCAAAAGACTATAGAATTCCCGTCAGGCGATATTTGCGGTGAAAAAACAGTATCAAAATCAAGCTTGATGATTGCAACTACCCTGTGTTTTTGAAAATTATAAATATTTAAGGTAAAAAACTTTCCCTGTTGGGCCAAAAACAGCAATTTACTGCCGGAGCGGTCAAAAGAAAGCATATTTTCAAGAATACGTATATCTTCATAAGCGCTTTCTTTAATAGCGGTGGCAATAATTTTTTCGCGTCTGCCGGTTTTACTGTTGATCAGCATAATGCGCGGATAAATTTTACGGTCGGTAAGCAGGGCAACAGTCTGATCATTTTTACCAAATACCGGTTTTAAATTAAAGGAGGAACCGTCATGAAAATGCCTGGTCAGNNCCCGCCGATCTGGGGCCAGTATTCTTTTTTCAATTCTGTAAACCATTCCCGCGAAATTTTTTCTGCATCCTTTCCTGTGAGATTATTAAAAACCGCATCCGTATTACGGGCTGTTTTATAACCGTGCAGAATATCCGCAGCTGTTTCTTTACCGTAGTTTTTTTCTATAAAATTAAAAAAAGCCTGGCCGCCTTTGTAAATATAAAAATATTTATAACCGATATTATTCAGATCTTCCATTTCCCGCAGAGTAGGAAGATAACCGTTCATAATGCCGTCGCGCGCATACATTTCCATTTCGGTATCGCGTCCCAGAGACCCGTATTCCGCCAGGCCTTCCATAACCCACAGGGGAGGCATGCCGGCGCCGGCTCTTAAAAATGAAAGTTTATCGCTGCCCCCGGAATAAATATGGATCTGAAAAGCATGCACCAGTTCATGAACCAGTACATGATAAAACACCGGATATTCGCCGGTAAAAGGAACAGCTACCCTGGTACGAAGGAATTCAGTGTATCCGCCGGTACCGGGATCAAGCACACCGTCATGAATATTGTTATTGGCAAAATCATGAACATTGTTAAAAATAATGACAGGCACAATTCCGGCAAGCGGTGCAGCAAGAAGATCAGAATGACGAGCGCTGGCTTGTTCTGCTATTTCTGCTGCGCGCAGGGCAAGATTACTCATGGGAGCATCGTAATAAATATCAAAATGCGTACTTTTAAGAATTTGCCAGTTGTAACGGTGTTCATGAACCTTGTTTTTACCGAAATAATAACCAGCAAGCGGAGTAAATCCGCAAATTACTGTAATCATGGAAATATGCAGAAAACGGAATTTCATCGTAATTGCCATTATTATATTATAAAATTAAGTAATTTAAAAATATTTTACTTGACAAATAGTAAAAATTGAATTATACTACCAATATAGTTGTTAAAAATAAAAATATTAACAACATTATTGGTATGAAGCAAGATAAAAAACCCCTGATCCAATCCATTGAAAGAGCCCTGGATATTCTCGAAATGTTCGAGACCGGCAAGAACGAGGCATTACGGGTAAAAGAGATTTCCGCTAAACTAGGTGTCAGCCAAAACACTGCTAACAATAT
>DNNS01000757.1:4025-4409 GCA_003497555.1 Spirochaetia bacterium | reverse complement strand
CCAGGGAGGATTACAATGAACATTTCACCGCTTGATTACAGTCAGGGACATCAGGTAAATCTGATTAAACAGGATCCCAAACATTTTGGAGTGGAAGCTCCTGAACTAAAAAACCAGGATTTTATTTCGGAATTCGGCGGCGATTTCAGCAAGTTTTTGAGAAATGTCAGCGACCTGGAAGTAAATGCCGATTCACTCGTGCAAAAAATGATAGTAAAACCAAACAGTGTCAATATTCATGAAGTTACCATTGCTTCCCAGAAAGCGGAACTTTCTCTGAGCTTCACCAAGGCAATTCTCAATAAAGTTGTTGATGCCTACAAAAACCTGACGCAAATGCGCTGATTTTCAGAGTCAGAATTGACGGCGGAACAATTTTTCCTG
>DNNS01000757.1:0-4007 GCA_003497555.1 Spirochaetia bacterium | reverse complement strand
TTGCTTTGTGGTATAAAACCGGAGAAAATATGGGCGCACCCGATAATGTTGTTTCAGTATTTCTGCAGGCTGTGGAAAAATGGCCTATGCGCACCATGCTTTCTCATAAAAGCAATGACCAGTGGAAACAGATAAATTATCTTGAAGCCAGGGAGATGTTTTATAAACTGGCTCAGGTATTACTTAATTTGAAATTCAGCGGTAAACGCGTTATGGTAATTTCCGATACTGTCTGGCAATGGCTGCTTTGCGATTTAGCCTGTCTTGCTGTAAAGGCGGTTGATGTTCCGCGGGGATTAAGCACATCAGCCCTGGAAATGCAGACTATCATGAATCATGCCGGAATCGGGGCGGTAATTATACAAAACGAAACCGCTTATGAGAAGATTCCTGCCAAATTCCGTAAACTTCCGATAATTTCCATACAACGCTTCCGCAGTTCCAGCCGGCGCATGATTTTTTTCGATGATATTATAAAAATAAAAAAATATGATAAAAACAGGATTAATGCCTCTGTTGAATCCATTAAAACTTCCGATCTGGCGACTATAATTTATACCTCGGGAACAACCGGCAATCCCAAAGGCGTGATGCTTACACACGCCAATTTTATGCATAATATACGCACGCTGGTTGAGGTTCTGGAGCTGAGCCAGGAAACATATCTTTCTCTCCTTCCCATCTGGCATGTTTATGAACGCACCTGTGAATATCTCTGCATGTCGGTGGGCACCAGTTTTTTTTATTCTCATAAAAGAACTTTTAAAGACGACTTGTCCTATATCAAACCCACTATTATGCCTTCAGCGCCTGCAGTCTGGATCAGTGTTTATAATGCCGTAATGGGAAAAATCTCAAAAAACCCGTTTCCCAGGAAAAAATTAGCGCTCTTTTTAATTAATCAGGCAGTGCGGCATGTAAAAGCCCGCAGGATTCTTTGCGGCGCAGTTGTCAGGAATCCGGATAACGATAAAAACCCCAAAAATATTTTTATACATAGAATTATTTATCTGTTTACCTGGGCATTTTTTCATTTGGCGCATATTCTGGTTTTTAAATCAATTATTAAATTTAGCGGAGGAAAACTGGAAAAAGCTGTTTCCGGCGGCGGGGCTTTACCGGATTTTATTGATGATTTTTACGAAGCCTGCGGACTGCCGCTTTTAAACGGTTATGGCCTTACGGAAACTGCTCCGGTTATTTCTGTGCGCACCACGGCATGCAATATCCGCGGAACTATCGGCCCGGTACTGCCTGAATGTTCCGTACAGATCCGGCATGTGGAAAGCGGAAAATGCCTGCAGCCCGGTCAGAAGGGATATATCTGCGTAAAGGGTCCCAATGTAATGAAAGGTTATTATAAAAACCCCCAGGCTACCAAAAAGGTACTGGGCCGCGACGGATATTTTAATACCGAAGATCTGGGTTTTATTGATCAAAACGGCATGCTGGTAATTACCGGCCGGGCCAAAGAAACAATAGTACTTTCCAGCGGCGAAAACATTGAACCGTCGATAATTGAAAACGAACTGCTGCGCGCACCCGGTATTCTGCAATGCGCTCTGGTAGGAAATGATCAAAAAGTACCCGCTGCCCTGATAGTGCCTGATCCGGACTATGTTTCAGACCTGGCGAAAAAAAACAATTTATCTTTCTTGTCATACGGCGAATTGTTATCGCACGCCCTGATCCGCAGCCATTACCGGGGAAATATCAAAAAATTTGTAAACGCCAATGAAAGAAAAATTCAGTATTACGAACATATCGGGCATTTTATCCTGCTGGAGAATCCCTTTACAGAGGGCGATGAACTTACCAATAAATTATCATTACGCAGGCACGTGATAGAAGAGAAATATAAAAAAATTATTACGGAAATGTATAAAGTTAAAACAGCCTAAACCGCGTATTGATATTTTTTCTGATAAAAGCCTGCAAGCTTGTTAATATTTATTGCAAATCGGCAATCAGTTGGTTTCTTCTTCAATAATTTTTGCCGGTTTCATAGTTAAATACAGTAAAAAAATACAAATAATCAGACCGGCAGCAATAATAAATGACTTCATGCTGTTGGCCAAAAATACGAATCTTACAACAATTAAAGCCAGACAAATAACAGTGCCCGTAACAGGAATAAACGGGTGAAGTTTCTGTTTTTCTTCAAATTCGCCTTTTCTGTTCTGCAGTACAAGGAGAGCTGTATTCATTACAATAAAAACGCATAAAAGCAATAACGTTGTAGATGACGCCAGATCTCCTATGTCGGAAACAAAAACAAGAAATAAAACCATTATTGCCAGAAAAAGTATTGCAGACCACGGTGTTTTTCTGCCCGGCAGCAATTTATTAAAAACAGACGGCAGTAATCCCTGGCGCGACATTCCGTATAGCATGCGCGAACCCATAATGAAATTGATCAGAGCGGTATTGAAAATGGCAAACAGGGCGATTCCCGAAAGAATGCCGATTGGGAACCCGGGATTCGCTTTTTTTAAAGCGTCAACAAGCGGCTGTTTTGATGCTGCCAGTTCGCTGAAGGGAATAACCGATACCACTGAAATGCTTACTGCTATATATATTACAGATGTAATAATAATCGATACAATCAGCGCTTTGGAAAAAATTTTTTCCGGCTGATCAACTTCTTCGGATATATTCAGCATATCTTCAAAACCGATAAAGGAATAAAACGCCAGCATGGCCCCCTGCAGGGTCATTAACGCAATAAAATCTCCGCCGGTTGATGATTTGGGAAATTCCAGATAATTTACACTACCCCAGTATTTTATCCCGAAAAAAATTATAATGAAAAGGCCGCTGGCCTCAACCAGCGAACAAATTATATTGGCAATGCTTGATTCATTTATCCCCGCAAGATTAATGACTGTAAGCAGGGTAATAAAAGCAATAACCACCGCCGAGAAGGGAAGAGAGGGCATGATACCAGAAAAATATCCGCCAAAAGCGCGCGCCTGTACGGCCATGGACGTGAGTCCGGATGCCGCGACGGTCAGGCCGATTGCATAACTAAGCTGGGGAATATGAAATGCTCTTTGAATAATAAAAGCCGAACCCCCGGCCTTTGGATACCTGGAACCGAGTACTGCATAGGTAAAAGCTGTCAGTAATGCCGCAANNCTGACAGTAAAAGCCAGCCAGATAGCATTACCGGTAACACCCGAAACTTTACCGATCAAGGCGTAAATACCTGAGCCGAGCATGTCTCCAACACCGAATAATACAAGAGCCCAGAAAGATATGGTTTTCTTTAATTGCACTGATTGTATGTTTTGACTCATTTTATTGTTCCTCCGGATTAGATTGATATCCTGTTTCCAAAGCCTGTAATTATTTTCATTATACGGTTTAATGAAAATGACCTTGGGTACCGGAAACTCTCCTGATTGGATAAATACTACTATATAATTATATTAATCGCAAAACCAAGGGTGTAAATTTGACAAAAAATAAATGATATATTAAATTTATAGTAATGAAAATCGTTATCGTTTTCATCTATAATCAGGAGTGATTATGCCCAGAGGTTTATGCTGGAATAACAGGTTTAATAATTTTGGATCAAGACTGACTATTACAAGAGAAACTATAATAAATATTTTGCAGGGTAGCGAAAAACATTTAAGCGCAGAAGACATCTATTTTACAGCGCATACTAAAAATCCCTCTATTGGGTTAACTACCGTTTATCGTACACTTGATTTACTTACACAGATGGGGATTGTTTATAAATTTGATTTCGGCGATAAAAGGGCAAGATATGAATTAGTAGAGGAATATTCTAACAAAAAACACCATCATCATCTTATTTGTGTGTCTTGTAAAAGCATTATTGATTATACGGATTTTATTAAAGACGAGATTGATTTTATCAAAAATACAGAAAATGGTCTTGAGAAAAAATTTAATTTTAAAATTAAAAATAAAAAAATATCATTTAAATATTTAAATGTCTTAGACAAATCCAAATTTTTAAGTTTTTTGAATAA
>DNNS01000396.1 GCA_003497555.1 Spirochaetia bacterium | reverse complement strand
GGATGAATAAAATCCTTTTTCGTATTTCATGGTAAGGTCGCTGATTGTCTTGAAATTATCGCTTGTTATCCATGCACCGATACGCGAAACAATGACTGCATGGGGGGAATTTCTCCCGAAATACACGCGCTCAATATTGCCGTAAAAGGCGCCCTGGGAATCATCCATAAAAAATTTTTCTTCAAGATTATAGACAGCGAAGGTGTTTCCCCTGTCCTCTGAAATAAAAACCGAATTATCCTGAATGGACCCGATCACAACCTGGTTTTTCCTGTTTGGGTTGAAACCAATGGTCCCGTAATCTACAGGAAGTTTTTCTATGCCGTCCTGGTTCCAGAATTTTCCGGAAAACCGGATTGTTTTTTCCTCAAGTTCCGGCTTGGCGCTGCGGCAGTTATTCAGTATGTATACTTCAGGTTTTGATTTTTTTTCAGAAGTGCTGGTGAGAGTCATATACATTTTTTCATTATCATCCGGAAAAATACTCATTGATCTGACAAAGTAACCGTCAGGCACAGCAACCGATATTATCTCTCGGGAATTTTCCAAAGCATCCTTTAAAATTAAAAAATCGCCGTCCCCGAAAGATAAATAGACTATACTGTTGTCATTTGGATGCGGGTATATACATTTTATTACGGCAAACGGACGCTTCAAATCAATAGTAATAAATGAGACTGCGTTATTTTTACTTATGAATATTTGTTTCTCAGGATAATTTTTTGCTATTGTTTTTTCAAATCCGACAGGCATCCATACTTTTGTACCAATGGCAGTGTACAGGACAGAACCTGAAGCATTGAATTTCACCTGACCGAATCCGGAACTTTTGGTCATAAACGCAGCCGGCCCGAGGCCTTGAGATATTTCCTCCCAGCTTAGACCGCCGTTCTCCGTCCGGTAAATTTTATAGCCGCCGATTACGATTATCTTTTCATTGGCCGGGGATATATCAAAATCAAATATACTTCTGGAAGTCATGCCTCCTTCCATGTGGTACGACAGGTATTGCCATGATTTTCCGGCATCCCGTGTCTGTACCAGCCCACCGATATCAATAGCCAGCGTTATCACATCTTTGTTCAAATGGGCTCCGATAATAACGTTCATAAATCCCGGCGCTATGTTTTTCCATATAACCTTCTGGTTTTTTACAGCATTCAGTACCTGTTCTTTTCTGCCGCTTATTTTGACTTTTCTGTTTTTTGGATCAGGAAGAAAGTTTTTTGCCGCGCTTCCAGGTATGGGCGGAGGTTCAGGCTTCATTTCTGCGCCGGATTTGTTCTCAGGAATAGAAAGCGGCCCTTCTGCATCTGTGACAAATCTGATATATTCTATCCGCAGGGTATGGCCAGCCGCAGCAAATACTGACACCGCGCTGGTATTTTCGGGATTATAAACCCCGTTGCCCTGTTCACCTTCTTTTCTCAGGGCAAATCCCTGAGGAGGAAAAGGAATGCGGATGAGATTCCATTCATTATTCTTTATCTTAAACGATTTCGCCCAACGTTCCCAGTTTTTTTCCTTGAACTCCACGCCTATTACAGGCTGTGTGTAATACAATTTTATTTCCAGGAACACATTTTCTTTAGCATTCGCATATTGCGAGGGAAAGGAATCTATTGTTTCTCCTCCGCTGGAAGTATAGGTGATTTCCGCCAGCGCCCATTGGGACGCAGCAATCTCGGCAAAATCTTTTTTAAAATCAACTTTGTCTCCTGATTCTTTCGGCTTGTAAATTTTAAGATTTTTTCCTGCAGCCTTATCTGCGATATTGAATTCTGTTCTTAAGGTATGCCATCCCTCGCAGAAAATGTTAATTGATAACAAAAGAGAAACAAGGGCAATAATATTAATTTTCATTTTACACCTCTTGAATTTTAAGTCGTATAGCAATTTCAAAATTCGCCAAATCCCAGCCAGTCATAATAAATAACCGGCGGCCCTTCAACGTGAATTGTAAACCTGTTATTTCCATTTTTTATCGCATCAGCAGGGACAGGAAATAACAGTATTTCCTCACCATCGCTTTCACCAAGCTCTTTTTTAGGGATCCCGTACTGTGCGTAAAAGGGGAGAGCGCAGCGTACTGCAAACGCCTTGCTATTAAACTCAAAGGTCATATAAAGAGGATAAAAGCTGTGCAGCCTGTGAATATCCACAAGCAAGTAATATTTTTTTCCCGGGGAAGGCTCGAATGTAAAATCAATATTTCTCGGATGATGGCTGCCGTCAAAGGCGACACCGCCGCCCATTACAGTCCACGCGCTCTGCTGCTGGTACATCCAGTCCTGGTCAGTATGCGTGCCGATTACAAATGGCCTGCTGTCAATGTCTTGGACAATATCCTTANNCCTTTATATCCATCTGCTTAAGACCCGGTTTTTTCTTTTTCAGATAATTAAAAATTCCGTCCGGTGACAGATTGTCCTGGCTGAACTCAGCTCCGCTATTGTCATTCCTGCCGATTGTCCATACTGGTTTGAATCCTACGGATTTTTGCGGGCTTATACTGATATCCCGCAGATCGAGCTCTTTCGTACCGGGTAAGCCTTCAAGCATGCGTTTTTCATAATCAGCGTTAACCCACTGTTGATCAGGCGGCCTTGGTTTTACAGGAGGTGCAAAAAGAAGCGTTGAAAAAAGAATAAAATTATTGTCATTGCCCCAATCGCCGTTCATGAGATAAATATGATTTATCCAGCGGTTTATTCTGGATATGTCATTTTCAAAGAGCCATGCCCTGGCAATTATATTGTGTGCTTCAATCGCATTTGGGCAAATTTTCGCCAGGTCATGATATATGTATTTTTCAATTGTATTTCTGAGATACATGTCCCAGAATACAGCTATTTCCGGGCAGGTCCTCACAAATGGATAATATACCGACGGGGTGACAATTGAAGACGGATTGATGAAATGATTAATTACCCCGTCGCCTCGTATCACAGGAGAGTAGGTATATCCCTTTTCCGGCCTGTCTCTCTCAGGCCCCGTTTGTGTATAATAAGGCATATGGGAGTATGACCAGGACTGGATATTATAAAAGGCAGTATAACTTGCAAATGTCCTGCAGAACATGTAGACATTTCTGCGGTATGTTTTTTCATCGTCAATTTTTTTTGCCATGCGTATAAGAGCAAGGTGCCCCTGCAGGTATGACATGATATAATCAGGATTATTTCCGTATTCATTGTAAAAGGTCATTGCATCAGGCGTTTGGTGGTTCCAGTCATTCCCGGATTCAAATACAGTACCATACTGCATGATGCTGTCCCAGTGCATTTTTATTTCATCCCAGTTTTCAAAAGCCTCCGCCCATTTATATATGGTATAAAGCGCCCCTCCTGTACCGAAGCCGTAATCAACCGTGTGGGAAAACCTGCAATAAGGGTCATCCGAGATTATATATTTTTTTCCTGAATACCTGTCCCTTTTGAAATAATAGGTATTCAGGTCAAAATATTTGTTGTCAGCAAGATACCTTTTAATAATATCATACACATCTTTTTTTCTGTTTTCCGGCAGGAACGGTATCGCATTAAGGTACTGCTGGACTTCAAGATCGATGGACCTGGGCCGCCATTTGTTATTTTCATACGGATGTTCAAGCTTGTAGGCCACGATTTTTCCAGCAGGCAGGTATTTATTTACGTATTCCCTCATCTCCGGATGAACAAGTGTATATTTATACGCATTTAAAAGCGCTGCCTGCGGAGCAGGCATGGTATATTCCACGTAATCTGTATTTTCTCCGGCATGGAACGGGCCGCAGAACGCATCATAATCCTGGTATGCTATTTTTGACAGATATGACACAGGATATCCGTTCATTCCCGCAAATACTGATAAGGGAGGCATGGGCGCAAGACGTACTTCTTTTATATTCCATTCGCAGCCTGTGGTTATATATGAATATTCAAGCTTCACGCGCACACGGTTTTGGGCCTCTTCCACCATAAATGTGTCCCTGCATTTGAAAGGAATTTTTTTTAACCTCTTTTCCCAGAATGAAGCTCTTTTTAATATGTCTTCAGGCAGAGCTTTTTCCCAGCCTGAGCTGCTTATTTTTGACGCACCGGATAAAGGCATAATGGACATATAGCCAGCTTCTCCGGGAAAGGATAAAAGAAGTCCGTCCCGGGAGATTGAAACATGGTCAGGCTTCCTGCCAAGCACTACAAGCTGGGGAAAGTCTACAGACTGTTCAGCTGATACTTTACCGTCCCCGTACCAGAAAAGGAGCCAGGAGCTTGTCATTATATCCAGTGGAATTTTTGATCCCAGGCTGGCGATATTCGGCTTGCCGTTTTTCATAAAAGCAATATACGCAGGTAAAGCGGGGCTCACATTATTGTCTTTTCCAAAAAGCACAATTTCCCTGCTGGTTGTTTCAAGCGTAAGCGCGGGCATTACGCCGTTCATGTACACATGTAATTCTTTGCTGTTGCTGAACAGCAGAGAATATTCCATGCTCTCCCATCCGCTGTAATGAAGGCTATAAAGAGGGTCATCTGAGCCGGTCCCGGGAATAACTATCTTCCCAAGGATCAGGCAACCTTTCAATGCGCCGTTTTGTTTCGGGCCTTCGAAACTCAGTCCATCCGGCCATTCAGTTATATGAGGAAGAGATGGATATAAAAGCCAGAGATCGCGGTTTTTTATACCGTAGGTATAACCGCTTATATTTCCGTGTGTTTCAATGTGATCGCTATAGTATACAGAGTCATCAAGCGCCATTCTGCCTGCAGAGCTTTGCCACAAGCCTTCTTCCATTTCAGAGCCTGCGCCTTTCTGCGCTTTTGCTGAAACAGGGTCAGATTCCGCCAGTATAACCTGATGTTTTATAAAACGGACTTTATAATAATAGTCTGTGCCGGGCACAATACACTCATCAGTAAAACCGCTGCCTGTGACTTCTCCGTTTAGATTGAGTATCCTATACCCGTCTTCAGAGCTGCAGCTTCTGTATACATGGAAGTAACCTGCTGACTCGTTATAATTCCAGGATATTTTATCAGTATTCGGCTGCGGATTACTGTTTTTTTGTTTGATCATGTCCCAGTTTAAAATTATCTTGCCCGGAACAGATTGCGCTTTCAGTCCTGAAATTATAGTCCTTGGAATATTTCCAATGATAATTTTATTAATATCCGCAAGCGGGTCGTTTCCAAGAGTTTTTAATACTATAATTTTTATAAAACGCACGCTAATTTCATTGAATTTAAAAATTTTATCAGTATGCTGGAGATTTTCACTGCAGGATGTAAACTTTTCCCATTTGGTATCTTTGATAATTGTTTTTACCTCGTTATTTTTTCCAGTGTATTTTTCTATAATAATATCCGCGGGAGTACGGTGCGGCCAGAAATGTTTCTGCAAGTGTATATAATTGATCTTTTTTTCTTCCTGGAGATCAATAATAAAAAAATTATTATTTTGCATCTGTAGCCTTATTTCTGTATTTCCCCGTTCCTTCCGGCTTTCAGGAAAGCCGGTGAAGATAATAAAATTTTCCGTTAGATCTCTTTGCAAAAGTATTTTCCCGCTGTTAGCGTTGTAAACAGCAGGGCCGGTATCAGCCTGAAGCGTTTTTTTAATTTTCTGATCCTTGATCAGTTCAGTATTATCCGGTTCCGTGTTTTCCTCGAATTTAATACAGCCGATCCAGAGAACAGTGCCGGGTTCATAATTTGCAAGAAAAAATCTGGGCACGCTTACATTCTGAAAATCCTGCGGGCAGGTAAAAACAAAGTTAATTTTTTCCCATTCACCTGAAACTGTGGATGTATTCTGCGCTTCGTACGCAATGCGGTTTTTTTCATAGGCCACCCCGTTAAGGCTGATACTCACTGATGATTTGACCAGGTAGCTGATGCGGTATTTTTTACCAGCGCTTACGCCTTCCCTGTACTGGAAAGAAAGCTGGATATCCCAGGACTTCCCCTGGGGGGATTTTTTCTGAACTGTAACCTTAAGAGCGCCCTTGCCATCCGGATGAATCAGATCAGGAATAATTTCATATTCCGCATGCGTGTCATTTTGCTTGATCAGCAAAATATCTTCCCTGCTGTCAGTGTCAAATTCCCACTGACGCAGAACTTTAAATTCCTCAGCTACGCTGTTATTTTGCGCCTTATCCTGGCAGAAAAGGGATAGAATATTTATTACAAATAATAAAAAAAACAAGCATATGGAGAATGTATTTTTCATGCAGACTCCTTGATTAAATATTTGTTATCCGTGCTTTCCCTGAATGAAATTTTCATCGGAATTATTTCCGTATATACTTTCCTGTGTTTTTCAGTAATTATTCGCATCAAAACCTCTGCTGCTTTTTTACCAAGCTGGTTTAGATCCTGCTGTATGCAGGTAATAGACGGAGATATAACCGAATAATATCCGGGATCGTCAAATGCAGCAAGATAGAAGTCTATGGCAATCGAAATCTTTTGTTCGGTGCACCAGGCGAGTACTGTCTGCGCATGAGGAATGGAACCGCTTATTAATAGATCGGGCCGGTAGGCAGATGTAAATATTTTTGAAAGCCATTTTGTAACCTTGCTGTCACTTGTATCAGTAGTGAGTATGCTGTTTTTATCACATTGGAGGTTGTTTTGACGGATAAAACCGGTATAGGTATCAAGGCGTTGCTTTTGATCATATCTTTCAGGGCTGTTGCCCAGATATGCAATTTTTTTTATATCGAGCCTGTTTAGACAATGGTATAGAAATTTTTCAAAACAGGTTGCGTTATCAGACATTACTGATGATATACCGCAATCTGTGCCGTTGTGATTTATGCATACGGAGGGTATTTTTTTTGAATTTAACACAGGCAGGATTTTCTTAAGCTCCTGTGTTTTGGGTGAAATAAGGATTACACC
>DNNS01000281.1 GCA_003497555.1 Spirochaetia bacterium | reverse complement strand
TTAACTATTTATAATATTCTCTTCGTGTTAAAAATTATAAAATCTGAGTGGATACACATTTTGCAGATAAAATCTATGCGCGTACCAAAAAAAATCGTCTTCTGTTTGCTCTTCACGATAAAATTATTGTATAATTAAGCCTATGAAAAAAAAAATCTTCTATTTATCGGTTTTGTCATTAATGCTTGCGGTCTCCTGCTCCCGGACTCCGCTGATTTTTAAAACTGAGGGATTAAATAAATGGCGGCAGCTTGCGACCTTTGCATTTAATCCGGAAACTCCGCTTTGGGGCAGAGTCGGCCCCATGCCTGATTGTGTTCTGGAACAGATGCGTATCTGGGATGGACGAAATGATTACGGTATTTATTTACCCGGTCCGAAGGAAGAAAAAATAATCAGGGAATGTCTGGATTTACTTCCGGAATATCTTTCTTCCGCCCTTAAAACTCGCTGCGCCGGTATTTATTTTATATCAAATCTCGCGGGCAGCGGCTGGACCGACTGGCTGCTTGATGAAAAAAACAATATTTACTGCTATATGGCTTTTCCCGGCCATGTACTAAGCGGAAATCTTTCATCCCTCCTTTCCGCCAAGGAAAAAACCTGTTTTCGGGATAGTGATATAACTATTAAAATTGAATGCGGAACTGAATATCCGGGGTTTCTGTATATTCTCCTGCATGAAGCTGCTCATGTTTATGATTATACAGTACAGGTTACTCCCTGGGTTGAAAAAACCTTAAAAAATACCGGACATATTAATATGCGCAATTCTGTTTTCACGAAAAATATATGGGAACAATACAATCTGCCTGTTAAAAAATTTGATTTTCCGGGCAGAACCAATATATCTTTTTACGGATTCAGCGGCGGCCCGAAGCTTGAAAGCAGCCGCAGCCCGGAAATTTACAAAGCTGCATCCCGTTCCTGCTTTCCGTCGCTTTATGCTTCCATGAACTGGGCTGAAGATTTTGCCGAGATGGCTGCATTTTATCACCTGCATGATATTCTCGGACAGCCGTATAAAATTATAGTCAGCGAAAAAAACAGCATCTTATGGATGCATGAGCCGTTTTTACAGCCCGGTCTTCGCGATCGGCTGGGATTAATGAGAAGTTATTATAAATAAAAATTCCCGAAAACCCGGGGAACCGCTATTCAACTGAAAGCAGTTCTCTTCCGGCTGATGAATCTATTGGTTTCAGGCAAAAAAAATATAAATACCCAGACCGGTGATTGTAAAATTTATAATTTTTTTTAAATGCTTAACCGGCAATTTTCCGGCTGCCAGGCAGCCGAGCAGACTTCCCAATATGACCGCGGGTATGGAAACACAGGCCTTAACGGCAAGCTCGGGAGTAATTATGCCGTTATAAAAGTACAGGGGAATAATAATTAGATCGAGTAAAAAAAAATAAAACTGAATATCCGCTTTGGCCTGAAGAACATCGCTCGCAGTATTATAATAATACAGAATCATGGGCGGTCCGGGCATGGAATAAGCAGCACCGATTACTCCTGACAGGGCAGAACCGGCAAAGCCGGAAAAGCGAGTATGAAAAAAATTTTTAAAAAACTGTTTATTCTGAAAATACGGGAATATGGAAAAAATTATTATTATAATCCCTAATATTTTCATAATAAAATCCCTGTCCAGATTTTTCAGAAAATAAATTCCAAGCGGCGCAAAAAAAACTGCTGTTATTACATGCCGTATAACACGCCGTATACGGATCAGTTTATATACGCGCAGAAGTATTGCTGCTATATTTACAAAACCCGCTATCCCCATAATACCGACTGCTTCCTGCGGTGAAAAAATCATGGACAGTAATGGTACGGCTAACATGGAAAATCCGAACCCGGTAAGACCTTGAATAAAACTTCCGGCCAAAAGTATTCCGGAAAGAATAAATACCTGGTCTGGCATGGCAGGACAGTTATCTTGATCCGGAATTTATTGCCCTGATGATGGCGCGGATATCTTCTTTCAATTTATCTTTTACAGCTTCCATAATGCGCCAGGGATGTCCCTGGTGTTCAAGGGCAGCTGAAAATTCATTGAAATAGCGGATATAACCGGTGCGTAACCCCTCTCCGAAATTGATTTTGCGCATGCCAGCTTTTACCAGTTTGCTGATACTATCTAACGAGACTCCGCAGGTTCCATGCATGACCAGAGGCACTGATGTGCCGGCGCGCAGTTCCTCTACCAGGGAAAAATTGATGTTATTTTGCTCCTGATGCACTCCATGCGAGGTACCTACCGATACTGCCAGTAAATCCGGCTCTACAGCTTTCAAAAATTTCTGGATATCGGACAGCGCTGTACAGCTTGTTCCTTTTTGCAGTTCCTCCTGCCGCGCCATGGCTCCGATTTCAGCTTCTATAGAAATGCCCATCGGTTTGAGATGATAAATCAGCTCACGGATACGTATTATGTATTCATCAAAGGTGAAATCGCTGTTATCAAGCATGACATGCGTAAAACCAGCTTTGGCAGCTTGCATGACGGAGGAAACCGATTCTCCGTGATCAAGCGCTAGAGCTATCGGAATTTTTACAGTTTCCGAAAGATATTCCGCCTGTCTGATAAAATATCTGAAACCGCGGTAAACACTGTTATGTTCATATTCCTGGATTATTACCGGAGAATTTTCTGCATCCGCAGCTTCAATGATTGCCCGTGTCATGTCGTAATTGGCGCTGTTGGTATTGAGCGCTGCTACTGCATAATGATTTTTACCGGC
>DNNS01000512.1 GCA_003497555.1 Spirochaetia bacterium | reverse complement strand
TGAAACATTTTCATGGTTTCAGGTGCCCCACCGCGTGATGACTCCCTAAAAACACAATAATTGCATTTATTATAGAATAGATACTGTACTTAGACAAATTTTTATCATATCCTGACTTACTTGTCCAAAAACAGTTAAAATCCTAAAAAAATAATTATATGTTTTTAAAAACAGGCGATAATATAAATAAAGACTTGATCAGGAAACATCCATTGCGTTATTATCATACTGTCAATACCAAAATGCATCTTGCCCGGCGTAAAAAAGGCAATTCAGGCGGAAATCCGGATAATTCCTATAAAAAAAAATTTTATCTTGTTATTTTTCTTATCCTGGCCGCCACAGGACTGTACGTGTATCTGCAGATTAAAGTCAACAGCAATTCCATTTTTGCCAAAATCTATACGGCACTGCATACCGCTGATACCGGCAAATCTTCTTTCCTGAACAATCTGCTTTCCGGCTGGAATTCCAAAGTGTCTTCAATAGAAAAATCCGTAAAACCTTCTGCGGGTGAAAAAAAGAATCCCCCGCCCTCTCAGCCGGTTGTACGCCCGGAAACCAGGGAAATACAAATTTATCTGGCCAAACAGGAAAAAAACCGCGCTCTGCGGATGATGCCAAAATCGGTAAATATTACCGTTACCGACGGGAAAATCATGAAGGAATCCATCAATACCCTTCTGCACTATAAAAGTCCGGAGTCAGATATAATTACCTCCATACCGCCCAAAGTCGAGCTGCTTGATGCCTATATTGAAAATAATGTACTGATACTTGATTTCAACCGGCATTTTGAATATAATAAACACGGGTATATAGGCCTTGAAGTGCAGATTCAACAAATTTTATGGACTATTACCGGTATTAACGAACAGTTATCCCTGTCCTTTCTGATAGAAGGCAGACGTAAACATAAAATCGGAGGCGAGGGAATGATTCTCAGACCTTTTTATTCGGTAAAAGATCGCAAAAAAATCATAAGCGAAAAAAATATAACTTCATGAAAAAACATTATATTTTATCTGCAGCCGGCTTTTTTTTTCTGAATATTTTAATTTCCGCACCGCCTTCTGTTGTAATAAAAAAAAAAAATTTTAATTATAATCTCGAACAGGAAAACATTACCCAGGTAAGCTGCCCGGTTCTGTACCTGAACGGCATACTTTTTACCTGCACGGCCCAGGAAAAAAGCAGAGTATTTTTAGGCGGAAGTTTTGATTCCTGGAAAACTTTTTATCCGCTGCTTCCCAATAAATTCGGTATTTACTCATGTTTTCTGTCTATGGAACTTCCGGCAGGCCGGCAAAGTTACCGTTTTCGGATTAATGATGTCTGGTTTAATGATCCGTCGCAGGAATTATTTGTTGACGACGGCTACGGTACGCGCATGACCGCCTTTGACCTGAGCAAACCCCTTAACCTGTATACAGTAAGCCCCAAACCGTCTGCAAACGGCGCTTACTGTTTTTTCCTGCCAGACGCCGGTTATAAAAAGGTCTCTATTATTTCCAGCGAAAATTCCTGGAACCCCTATACCGAACCCATGACCCGCAATGAGGACGGTTACTGGATAATTATAAAAGATATTACTACCCACCTGATGTATTACAAGTTTTTTGCCGACGGGAAAGAAATTATGGATTCTGCCAATCAGGAGATGGGTTATCTTGATGACGGCAGAGATGTCAGTATTTTTAAAATCTCCGGCAGCAATATTTCCAGATAACCGTATGGCAGCGGCCGATAAATTATTATCCGGCTGTTTAATCTGCACGCTGTCTATAATATTCAAGAAAAATTATTTCTGCTCCCGGATCTGGCGTCCTGGGAAATTACAGGGTTATTTTCTTTCCTGCGTATAGGCTTTTTCCAGATCACTCCAGTATTTTTTCATTTTATGAAGCTGACGCGAAGGGCTCATACGGTACTGATAATTGTTATTTTCATCGGTTTTTATCCCGGTACGCACACTGTATTCAAGTGAAAAAGAAAAAAGCATTTCCAGCAGCTCCAGTTTCCGTGCAGTATATTCGGGATTATTCCATAAGTTGCACATTTCACCGGGATCTTTACTGCGATCATATAATTCCCCTCCCTTTCCTTTGCCGTAAAATACAAGACGATAGTCCCGGGTGCGTACAGCCGAACATTTTCCACCCGCAGTCGGCCATTCCCATTCGCAAAAAACAGCATTTTTACCGCTGCCGGTTCCGGAAATGAGAGGTAAAAGAGAAGATCCTTCGGCCTGCTCCGGAACCGGAATCTCGCAAAGAGCGCAAAGCGTGGGAAAATAATCAACCGCTTCAGCCAGGCCTTCGATCTTTTTTCCGGCCGGAGATCCGGGATATTTAAGCAGGAAAGGAATTCTGTGGATTGATTCGTAAATACCGAAATTTTTATGAAACAAACCGTGTTCTCCGGCAAAATCTCCGTGATCTGCAGTATAAAGTATTATGGTATTTTCATATTGCCCGGTTTTTTTCAGATAATCAATCACCCTGCCGATTTCCATATCAATACAGGTAATAAGCGCATAATAACTGGCCAGTACCCGGCGCAGACGTTTTTCATCTTTTACACAGAATGGATATGGAATCTGCTTTTCCAGCAGTTGACGCATAAAATCCGGTTTACCGGCAAAGCCGTTTTCATACCAGTCTGCCATGCTCGCAGGCAGACAAAGCCGATCAGGATCATATAAATTGAAATATTCCCCGGCCGGAGCAATAGGCGCATGCGGCCGCTGAAAACTCATTTTCAGAAAAAACGGCCGGCGGGTATCGCGTTCCTGTAAAAAGGCTAAAGACTCATTACCGGTAAAATGTTCAATACTGTGTTCATAGGGAAGCTTGGCAGGTTTGCTTCCATCGTTGGTATAATCCATTTCCGCCCGCGGAGTTCCTTCTTCATATAAATCGCCAAGCCTGTGATCGCAGAGATAACGGAAATAATGGGTAGTCATCGGATCATTATAAAGAGCATCGCATAAATCCGTATATCTGATGCGTTCAAAACCGGCTTCGTCCCACTTGCGTACCATGTGCGATTTGCCGATCAAGGCATTTTGGTATCCGTATTGCCTGAAAAGCATGGCAATAGTCCGGGCATCTTTACCGTATTCCTGACAGTCATTTCCAAACATACGGCTGGTATGCATGTATGTGCCGGTGGCAAAACAGATGCGTGACGGAGCGCAGATTGGATTATTACAAAACCCGTTGATAAAATTTACGCCGCTGCCTGCAATACTGTCAAGGTTTGGAGTTTTTACATCGGGGTGCCCTGCATACCCGGTACAACCGGCATTATGCTGATCGCTCATCAGCCAGAGAACATTGGGGCGCATTTTTTTTTCACTCATGATGATTCTTCCTTATATAATATATAACTTTCATCCGTGAGTTTTGCTTTTATTCCCAAAAGCAATGATTTTGCCCGCTTTGCGCTTCGCAAATGC
>DNNS01000613.1 GCA_003497555.1 Spirochaetia bacterium | reverse complement strand
AGTATTCCTGTTTCCGGATAAGCTCCGTATCTTTTTTGAAAACCGACCGGTACATCATTCATGAAAGAAATATGCTGCGGATCAAGTTTTTTGGCAAACTCATAACGGACGCGTACTTCCGCTTCGGAAACATTTCCTCCGCCTGCAGGTTCGTCAACAATCTGCCATCCCAGCAGAGCAGGATGATTCCTGAATTTGCCCATTTTATCTTCCAGATAGGAATTATATTCTTTTTTCCGGTCAGAAAACCATAAAATAACCTTTAATCCGGTTTCCTGCGCATAGTCAAGTATTTCNNAGGCAGCAGATCGTCGGATGCGGATTCCTGCAGCAGAATTCCCCTGATAAATTCAGGTTTGCCGTTAACCATAACTGCGCCATTATTACGGTTTAAAACCGAGACTGAAATATCAGCGGAGATTTTTTTCAAAAAATCCGTGCCTAGTTCTGTGCCGTCTTTCAAACAGGAAACTACTTTATATTTGCCTGCCGGAAGATCGTCAATTTTCATGATAAAAACATTTCGGAAAGGATGAGAGGGGACTGCCGGAATACTGCGCAGCTCCTGTCCTTTTTCGCTAAATAATTTCAGTTCCGGGTTTTCCTGGCGCATAAGTTCCGGAGAAAATTCATAATGCACAAAGATCTTGGCATTATTTTCCTGCTGATAAATATTCTGCTCAACCAGTATGGCGGTACCGGTTGGAACCGAAACCGGCCTGGATAAAAATGATGCAAGTACAAGATTTTTTTCCTCATCTTTAACCCGTATCCGGGCTGTACAGCTTTTTATATCTTCTGCTATGCTGAAGCCTTTTATCACAAGCTGTTTATTCCCGATGGGAAAAGTATCTTCTGTTTTATGTTCTGTGTCATTTATATTTCCGGATGCAGAAATGGTTTTAATATCAATGCCAAGCCTGCGAGGTTTCTGCGAGCTATTGCAGATCTCCAGCTGCAGGGAATATTCCCTGCCTTTAATAAATTCTTTTTTAAAAATCAGATTTTCAATAGAAATGCTGTAAGCAGAAAAATCCATTTCAGGAAAAGTAATTTTTCCAAAACGTCCGGGAGAATGAAATGAACCGAAAACCGGGCTCCAGGAACTGTATTGCTTCAGATTCTGATTTTCCCGGCAAAGATTTATACGCATGGTTCGGGCGGCATTTTGTTTGATGGTAAAACAGGAAAAAGGAATTTTAACTTCGCTGGTCCAGCCGTCTTTTTGTCTGCCGGTTTTTACTTCCCATTCCGGCTCCCAGGAAGATCCGGGCGTTGCTGTTACTTCCCGGTCATAAGTGCTGCCGTGAATATTATAGGCCAGATGATAATAATCTTTGGCATCGCTGTCCGGATCCGCAAAGATCTCGATGCAGTCATCGCGGTAAATCTCGCTATCGTGCGCCCTGATCTCGCTTTTGAAATTAGTGCCGGCGCAGCGGAAAGCCAGATAGAGGGAATCTTCTCCCCGGGCAATCCAGGCTTCAGTTTTATCCTGTGGTTCTTTTTCTCCGGCAGCAGTATGCAGATAAAATACCGGAATATGCGCTGCCTGTTTCCAGCAAGCGTCATCGGGAATACCGTCTAGAAGCGGAGCAGCTATGACCGGGCATTTGATTTCAGGGACCATAGCGGTTGTCGTTTCTGAAACTCCCTGAACGGTATCTGTTTTTTGTTCAGCCGGACCTTCAGCCTTAAAAGAAGTTGCAGTGTCTCCTTCTTCGAGCTGCAAGGCATCCAGAAAATAATTTCCTTCCATAAACTGGACTTTAACTTCAATCCTGCTTATTCCTTCGGTATTAAAAGTCATGCTGTATCTTTCCCATGCTGTTGTTGTTTTTACCGGTTTGCTGAAATAAGCGGATGCATTTTTTTTTATTATGGTAACGCCGCGTGCTGCAAGATATGCCGCTGCTCCTTCCCGGTCAGATTTAATATAGGTTGAAAAAGTATATGTCTTGCCGGGAATAACCGGTAAAAATATCGATGAATAATAAAATTTTTCATTGGTTTGCGGATTATCGTTTTTTATAAAAATACAGTTTTTGCCATGCCAGGAGTCTTGATTTTGCAGGCGGCAAAAAGGATTAAAATTTTTGATTCTAAGAGATTGTCCTACCCCCCAGTAATCAGGATACCCGGGATTGGCGCACACTTCCAAGCTTGGATTTTTAAGCAGATTGATTTTTCCTGCCGGTGCTGTTCCGGCAGCGCTTTTCCGGGGTGTCAGAAATACTGTAAATTCCATTCTTCCCCGATATCCCTTTTTTATTACTCCGGAGCTGCCTTCCACAGGTAAGGGATAAGAAAAAATCCACAGGCCTTCCGGTTTGGCTTCGGACCTTCTTTCGTATAAAACCGCTTTGGTTTTGGAAAAATCAAAAAATGCGTATTCTCCATTTGCTCCGGAAAATTCCAGGTATTGTAGTTTTGTATTGTTCGGCAGCATGGAGGAAAGCGAACCGTCAGATTTTTGCCCTTCCGCAGTTTCCAGGCGGTATTTTGCTCCGGCTATAGTTTCCAGTATATCCATGGGCAGTTTCAGAATATTAAAACGCAGATTACCTTTCTGCACGGCAGGCGTATCTTCCATAACTTCAATGTCATAGGCTATTGAAAACTTGTCAGCTTGGTAATTTATGGTCTCGGTAAAAGCAAGGCCGTCAAACAGTCCTTTGATGGTAATAATTTTTTCCCCTGTTTTTTCAT
>DNNS01000068.1 GCA_003497555.1 Spirochaetia bacterium | reverse complement strand
CCCTGTGTAGGGAAGCACGCCGTTTGTTTCGTCACCGGGGCCGGCTATTTTAACTGCGTAATCAAATGCTGCATTCTGCGCCAGGGTTGACGAAATACTGTCTATTACGATATTGGAATAAACAAATAAATATGCCGTAACATTTTTCAGACTGTTGGTTATACCCTCATCAACAGCAGCTATTTTTATGGAATAATTTGATACGCTTGTGTTCTGAAATTTTATTTCAAGATTTTCATATACATTATTATTCTGATTGGTAAATTCGATCATAATCGGAGTGAATCCACCCTCCGGTTCCGTATAAATCCTTACAAATCCCGTAAAAGGCGTAAAATTACTTTGCCCTGATGCATCATAGGCAATAATGGTAATTGTTTCAGAAACGTCTTTAACAACATTATCCGGAAATTCCCCGATGCCGAAATGATCAAGATTGGCGTTCGGGGTTCCGTCATAATTTACCGTAAAGACATAGGTCACTTCTTCCTTGAATTCATTGGGTCTGGCATTAATCAGGGCGGCGCCTTTATAATTTTTTATTCCATCCACTCCGCATTTCAGCGTTAAATAATAAATGCCCTGGGAAAAATCACCTGCCTTGATAAACTGTATTTCTTTGGTATTTGACAGATAGGTAATGGCCTGGGGAGTTATATTCCCTGCTGCGTTTGTCAGGGTTACCGTAGTTTCATTAATGGTATTGGAAAAAAATCCATCCATGGGACTTACCGTATTATACAGGCCGGGAGAATAGAGTTTTATGGAAATAATATTTGTCTGCCCAAGATTAAACACGGTATTATCTTCATCAACCCGCGGCGCATAGGGGGCGCATTTCGGATCCATAATATGCATATGGCCATAATATCCGCCGCTACCAATACTGGGATATGCATTAAAAATACCGAATCTTGATTCAGCCATGGAATGCCCGTCCAGCAGCATGAAGCTCATTTGCGGAATCTGATTTTTTTCTGTTACATGAGTCGAATAATAAGGGGAGCTAGTGTATCCAGAAACAGCGGAAAAGGTTTGATATCCTGTCGAAGGCCCCGGAGTTACCAGATCATAGTGATTTAAACCTCCTCCCACTGCACAAGCCCCGAAATGCAGATAATCCGAAATATTCTGCTGACTGTCGGAATGATAACCGGATACGCCGAATAAGGTACCGTTATTATCCATTGCCAGTTCATACACTTCCCTGAAGTCATTGTTATAATATATTGACCAGGTTTCGCCCCTGCCGTCAGTTGATTTCATGATCAGGGAATCCTGGGGCTTTGAATAACTTCTATATATGCATGCCAGAATAAGCTCGCCGGGATTAGCAGGATTTATAATTATCGACTGAATCACCTTGTGCTTATCCGCAGCGCCTGTGGTATTCCAGTCATCACAGGTAATTATATTCGATGTAAATGCAGCATATCCGGTTTCTTTTATTCGTATGAGAAAATTGTTTGAATAGGAATTTGCTTCACCCCTGCTTACTGCTATATATATATTTGTCTCGCCAAAATTATTGGTCTGCGCTATCATAATGTTCGGCAAATTAATGCCTGCCATTCCGGGAAAATTAGAAAGCGAAATATTCTGTATTTGAGAAGACGTATTCAAATCGTATTTAATCAAATTTCTTGCGCTTAAGGCCCACATAATATTTGACGAAGTTTTTACAATTGCCGGAAAATATGAATAACTGAATACATTATATGATGCAAGCGTTTCCGTCTGTTTATTGAATTCAAATACATGCGTCTGCGCATTTGGCACCTGGGATGACATATTTGCCCACACCCCGGTCCCGGACCAGCGGAACATAGCAAAATATACCTTGTTGGTATTGNNTACGGATCAACATAAATTTCATACGCTGCTGCCGTGTCATCCATTAATCCCGCTACATTATGCCAGGAACCGTCAAACCATTGTATGCCCTTGTAAGTAGCTGCCCATATTCTCTTGTGGTATTTGTCATATACAATTTTTTGCGCCCGGTTATTGGCAAGCAAACTGTTTTCTTCAGTATACTGGCATACAAGCTGCCCGGTAGCCCTGTTATATACAGCTATTCCGCCCCCCTTTGCTCTCTCGGACGCCCGTAAGGTATTTATATCGTTCCCGGGTATATAATATGTCTCCGGTACATCGCATTGCCGCACTCCGGTTCCGCACCACACCAGGTCATTATCGGGGTCATAGGCTATTGTTCTCATGTGGCTGTAATGAAAATCCGAACCATCGCCTGATCGATAGCTTTGATAGGTATATCCGTTATAGGAGTGCAGACCGCCGGCCAGATGCTTATGATGCCGGGCAGGAAATGATCGGAAAATCATACCTGCAGAGCCGGGTTGAAAAGTATGCCCCTGATAAATAAATGGAAAATAGATCAGAGGATCACTATAACCGCCTATCACCAATGACCAGGACATAAAATCTATTTCCTTGATATTTACAGCTGTACCATTCTCGTAAGGATAATGAAAAATACTAACGTTTCCGCGTTTGATATATTCATCAGCAAACCTGTTGCCCGGAGTGTCCACATATTCTGTTGTTTCGTAATTGTCAATGTATTTTATACCGTCAAGGTGCGCGGAATAGGCCTTATAACCGCTCTGATCAATCAGTTTTTTAACCGCATAAATTCCGGGACCGGCAAGTCTTGACACCATATAAAATCCGTATTTTTCATGACTGAATTTATAATTTACAAGATTGTCATAATTGGTCTGGTTAAGGAGAAAAAACGGATTCGCCTTCATTACATTGATATCGGAATCCGAAAGCGCCGCCATAATATATAGATCCACAATATGCCAGTCACTCGCCGCATAACCGAAATATCCGATACCCGGAGCCAGGACGATATGGTTAATCTTGTTGGTTAACGCATTGGCCGTCAGGTAATCTGCGATATTATCTGCAAGCGTAACCTTGTCAGCCTCCTGCATTATTTCATAGGTTGTAAGATTTGGCGTTGAAACATAACATATATTGATATCGGGAATTTGTCTTTGCTGTTTAAAATAATCCGCTATCTCTATTGATTCCGGCGAGTTATTATTCACTACCACCAGCACATCATTGTACGACGGCATAGAATACAGGCTGGAAAGCAATATTGAACATAACATTAAAAAAAGAATAATTGATTTTTTTCTAATCATTGATATTTATCCTATTGAAACTGAAAATGTTTACATTTATAAACTACCGCTCTAGGCGCTGGTTTTTTTCGGGGTGATAAAAACATCCTGATTATGCCTAAATTTAAAGATTTCCGATTATTTTGTTTATTAATGAATTATAATTCTTTTATTTAATTATTCCAACAGGATAAAGGGTTGATCCTGAAAACCCAAGTGGGATTCCCGCATAAACTCACAGGAGCTGGAAAAAATTTTTTTTTTATAGTAAAGTAGCCCATGCCTTTTAAAATAAAATATAAAAAAATTGCATTGGATATTGCCGAAAAAATCAGGGCAAATCAGCTGCAAGACACACTCCCCGATTATAAAAAAATAATGCATATCTATAAAATTTCCAAAAATACTGTTACAAAAATAATTAAAGAACTGAAATTAATGGGTTTACTGACGCAAAAAAAAATAACCGGGTACAAACTGGCCGGTAAAACCGACGTCATTTCCGATCATTTACGAATCGCTGTTTTAAAATCCTTTATCAGCAGAACATCTACTGCTCATTTCGATGCCATACGTTCTCTTGAAGGAATTACCAATTGTTGTCATGAACATCATTCAGATATGGAACTATATAATATTGACTTTTTTAAAGGCAGGGAAAAAGAACTGATTAATCGTCTTAAGACCAATAAAATCGACTGTATAATTTACATGCCGTTTTTTTATTTCATTGATGAGAATCTTCTTAAATTTATTAAAAAAGCCAGGATACCGGTAATTGCCATGACAAATTATAAAATCAGACATAATCCGGGTATTTCAACGGTGCTTATTTCAAACAAGAAAATAATGAAAAAAATATATGAAGAATTAAACAGCAAGTACCGCACCTATCTTCTCAGTTTTACCGGAACTGATCAAATCTGGATTGCGGAAAGAGAGAGGTATTTTAAACTTTACTTTAAAGACAGGGGGGAAGTCATATATTTTGACAATACTCCCATCGGACTGAAAAACCGGGATAAGCAGCTGATTCAATACGCATATGAAACTGCAAAAAAATATTTTCCCGCATTCAGCCTGCCGGTAAATATTATTGGAATTAATGACGCAGTTGCGTTCGGGGCAATGAAATATTTTCTGGAAAAAAAAATTAAAATACCCGAGGAGGTTAAAATTATAGGCATTGACAATAAAAAAAAATACACCGGAGACCTGCTGTGCTCCATTGATAAATCCTATTACTGGTTAAGTTATAATACTGTTTTATTTATTCATAAAAATATATATGCTTTAAAACAGGGAAAAATTTTTACCTACTCCGTGCCGGTACGAATAATAAAAGGGATTTCAATATAAATAAATGTTATTATAAGTGGTGAAAACAACTGAATTTTTTATTTTTTCCAGAAAAAAATTTATTGCCTCCCTGGAAAATACCGTCTTCTAACGGTAAA
>DNNS01000481.1 GCA_003497555.1 Spirochaetia bacterium | reverse complement strand
AATTTATAGATACGAAGCCCGGTTTCATTAAGAAACGAGCTTGTGCCATTGTCTGCATTTACAAGCATGCCTTCGTGATTAACTTCTACAACCAGCAGATCGTTTTTTTTTTTTAAAGATTTGTTCGGCACCTGATTTTACCCTGTGATTTCATTATAACGTACAATCATGCATTTTTCAATTTTTTTTTAGTAATTTGCCCATATTCAGCCGGGTCAGCCGAAAAATCCGGATAATACTGTAAATCCAGAAAAAGAAAGGACCTGCTGAAACAGTTTCAATGTCATGAATACAGGGTGTTATCATCCATCTGAGAAAAAAAAGAATCTTGCCGGGCGCCCCGGGTTCAAGTGCAGTGTATATTTTTGCCCTGTTTTTTAAATTAAAACGCCGTCCCGGACGGGCAATCCTTTCGGTGATTCGCCGTACAGGGTTTTTCAAACTGCTGTTTACAGCAACGGATTTTTGCGCCTGCTCAGGCAGGTTTGATCTGAAAATCCCGGAGGCAAGAGCGAGACATAATTCAAGCGCATTTTTTGTTTCCGGCAGGTTTTTTACAGAATTAAATATTCTGTTCCAATCCGGATTTTTAATTTTTTTAATAATGGCTGCGCTGTCGCAAATCCATATAATTTTATCCCAGGCATGCATGGCGCCGTGTATGGCGGAAATAAGCAGCGAATCTTCTGCCCGGGGAGCGCTGACTTTTTCATTGTAAAAGGAAACGGTTATTGACGAATCCACAATATTCTGCGCAGGGTATCTGAAAAAATATTCCCAGGCGGCAACAGCGGTATGAAGTTCAAGTACTGCCTTGTTTTTCTGCTGCATCAAAAAAGTATGCTTGTTATATTTATTAAATATTTTCTGCTGGGAGTCTGTCAGTGTATAAAACGGAAGATAACCGGCTTTTCCCAGCACTTTTAAGGCATTCTTCAAATCAATTTCTTTAATTAACAGATCAATATCATTGGAGGGGCGAAGTTCCGGGGAAGAATAAAAAAGGGACGCCAAAACCGGCCCTTTTATCCAGGCGTATTTGATTTCAGCGGCCCGAAAAATCATAGAGATTCTGATTATTTCCGCAGACAGAATTTTATGCTGTATTATATGCTTGCGGTATACGGTATTTGAAAAATCTGCAAGATGGTCAGGGATATTTATTTTTTTTTTTAAAATTGAATGGTAAATATAAGGCAAAAGACCTTCATACCAGGAAGCATAAAACAGATTTTCCCAATCAGAAAATTTGGTAAAGGATTTTTCAAGAACGGTTTTTGGACAGGAGCCGGCCATGGCAAGTGCTGCAAGATGCAGAAGATCTGCGTATGGCATTTTTTATGTCTGTAATCTGGGTTTTCTCTTGTTAAAAAATCTGGAAAGAATATACGGCCGGATAAAAAGATCAAGAACCAGGACCAGAAAAACCATTATACCGAGCGCAGCCAGGCTGGTTATTGTTAATATATTCCGGCGGTGCGGGCCGCTTTTCTGCACAGGCAGGTCAGGATATTCGATAGCCATAAACGATGATCGGTTTTTAGCAGCCTGCATTTTTGCGAATTCATACTGTGTTATTACTATATTGAAAATTTTTTCCTGGATAATAAGATCGCGCTTAAGCTGGAGATATTTAAAGCCGATATCAGTGAAATCATCGTTTTTTAATTTTTCTGATAATTGTTTTTCAAGGTCTTTAAGATTACCGATATGAATGTCAAGAAGTTTTACCTGATCGTTGGTTTTCCCCATGATCTGGGAAATAGTCTGTCTCTCCATCTGTTTGGTAATGATCTCCTGTTTTAACGTTGCTATTTTTGTTACTACCTGCGCTGCCTCGATTTTCATATTTTCCACGTCGCCGTATTCTTTCTGAAAGGCTGCCATGCGGGATTCAAGAATCAGTATTTTTTCAGTCACCTGGGAAGCGTTTCTTTCATGAAGGTCTCTTTCTTTTTCCATCTTTTCAGCGGTGATGCGTTTCAGTTCATCATCAAGGAAATATACGGTATCACTGAGTACATGCCGGGCAAACTCCGGATTAACATGAGTATAACTCATGGAAAGGATATCGGTTTTTTTTTCCAGGCTGAACTTGAATCCCTGCCGGTAATTATTTCTGTTGAGCAGATACTTGCCTTTCAGCTTTATATCAAGCGGAAAATTAGTTACGTATTTTGCCATAATTTTTTCGTAAATTACACGGGAGTTGAGAATTTCCATTATCAGGCTGCCGGCTTTATCAGTCGCAATCTCCATGCCGGACATTGTAGCCAGGCCCGCCATTGTTCCCGAGAGAACGCTTGTCATATCCATATCAGCGTCTCCCGAAACCACTATTTTGGCTTTGGATGTATATACATCAGGAAACATTGACAGATTAAGCGGAAGAAACTTTGAGATAACCAGGAAGAATAAAACTATGGCAAATACGGCGCTTGCCGGAATAATTATCCAGTACTTACGGGCAATGAGAATATCAATATAACGGGCAATCGGAACAATATCTTCGGTGAGCATTGATTCTTCCGCAGTTCTGGCGTTTTTCTGCGGGTATTCTTCTTTGGGGTCTTTCTGCATTTTTAAAATGTCCAGCCGGGTCTATTTTCGGAAACCGGATATTTGTTTTTTGGTTGACGAATGATCATGCAAGTCATTATATATATCATAAGTAGTTTTTGCAATATTTTCCCAGTTATAATTTTCTTCAAGCATTCTGTGCATTGCCTTTTTTTCCTTCCAGCCGATGCCTTTTTTAAACAACTCACTTAGCTTCTCTGACAAGACAGGTATACTGCCGGGAGGAAAATACCTGTAATCCGGAAGCATAAATTCCCTGTTTTGAGGGATATTGCTGGCGCAAATCGGCAGGGAATAGCTTATTGCTTCAAGCATTGAGATAGACATGCCTTCGCTGTAGGAAGGCAAAACAAAAAGTCCGGCATTGGAATACAGCTGTCCAAGTTCATCTCCGGTCCTGAATCCGGTGAGTACAATATTCGGGTTTCCAGAAGCAATTTTAATAACCTTGCGGCTGTAATTCGTGGTAAAATCAGCCTGGCCGGCGATTACCAGCTTGAATTTGGGATTATCCAGCATGTTATAAGCGTCTATTAAATCAAGTACTCCTTTTTCAGCGGAAAACCTGGTTGCGGTAAATACATATTTTCTTTTTTTAAGATTAAATTTATTCAGCAAGCCTGTGTCTTTAACCGCTTTGGGAATTTCTTTTCCATTTGGGATGTAAATCAGGTCTTTTCTTATTTTTTTATCCAGAAGATACTGTCTGGTTGCGTTTGATACAATGATAACCTTATTGGCGTATCTAATTCCCAGGTATTCTCCGGCACGAAGCGCAATTTTGGCAGATAAAGACCATTTGTTATGAAGATAATTGATACTGTGATAAGTAAAAACTGTTTTAATCCCGAAAATTTTCATCAGCGGAAGAAATAACGCCGGCCCCATATTGTGAAAATGGGCGATATCCGGCCGTTTCCAAATTGCTATTAGGCATGCCAGAAAAGTATGAACAACTGTTTCCAGACTCTGTTGTTTCGGCGACCACAGATAAATAAATCTTATTCCATGCCATTGTTTTAGGCGATCAGCTTTTTTAAAATAATTTTTTCTGCAGATAACGGTTATATTCACACCCATGGCAGCGAGCAGGGGATAGAGTTTTTCAGAGTGCTTTTCAAGGCCGCCCTGGATATTGGGAAAACCGCGTGTGCCCAGTACAATTACATTCATATTAATTTAATATTACAGGCTTGTTAAAAAAAAGCCTCAGTTTGTTTTTTAAAATCCACATAACCGGCTTCCACGGATTTCTTGCCATATCATGCCTGTCTGTAACAATAAAACAGCAGTCCCGCCTGCATTCCTTTATCTTTTTTAATATTTCCGTTGCCTTATTTCCTGATACAATATTTTGAAAAGTATCGTCCTTAATATTTCCAAGAATCCATTTTTCCCCTGTTCCATTGCAAGGTATAACATTTCCCGCAGGATCAATAAAAAAAAAGTCTTTTAAAGCTCCGCACGCGGGACGGTACCTCCCTGCGTTTCCCCGGAAACGGCCGGCAATGCTTTTATTAAAATATGCGCGGCCGTAATCTTTTATTTTTTTTTTAAATCCCTTTCGTTTGGATTGTAGAAGAGCAGCGATAAATTCCATTTCTTTGGTAAACGCTTTTTCTGTATCCTGAATAATATTTTGCTCAGTATGAAAATACCAGGAATTATGCATTACCGAATTACCAAGTTCAACCCCAAGATAGTTTGACAGTTCATATACGCATAATAAATCATCTATATTTCTGTCAGTTATCACGATTGAAAATCCTATGTTTTTGCATTTGGTTTTTTTCAGCTCAAGCATGGTGCGCAGCGCATGGTCAAAGCCGTCTTTTATTCCGCGCTGTCTGTCATTAACCGCAGGCAAGCCTTCAATACTCACCCTTATTAATAATTTCGGGTATTTTTCGGCAATATTCACAATTTTTTCTGTGTAGTACCCGTTGGTACTTAATTCCAGGAGAGATGCTTTGGGGTATAATATTTTAAAAATCTCATCAATATCATCACGAAGCATAGGCTCGCCGCCGGTGATATTAATCCGCATATTGTCAGGAAGTTTTTCATAATATTCAGGAGCAAGTTCTTCAGAAGGTTTTGTCGGATTTTTCCAGATGTTGCACATTGTGCATCTGGCATTGCACCGGAAGGTAACTATACAGCTTGCTTGCATTTATTTTTTTAAAATACCAATGAAAAATGATTATATAATTTTCTTTGCCAGATTGTATAGTCAAATTTTATTTCCTGCATTTTTGAAACAAATACTTCTGCTTCGAAAACACCGATTTTATCTATAAGCGCATTCATACCGTCAATCAAAATCTCAGTTTGGTTTCTCATGTTTTGTTTTTAAAATTTCAGGTTTTTCAAAAGTAAATGTACCATCAGGAAGTTCATAATATATCCTGTCATTTCTACAAAAGACATTTGGAAGGCCTCTGTCTCTATTCTCTTGTTGCGCGAGACGAACAGCTCGTTTGCCTATGCGCTGGATTTCTAAGGCGGATTCATACAGTTTTTTTTTCATAGTGCCATTCTCCTGGTAAACAAAGCAAATAATTTATCATCAATAATTTCACACTTTTCTTTTATTCCTATTGCTACTTGGATAAATTCTCCCTCGCCGTTGTAATGTATTTCCCAATCATCAGCAAGATTTTTATAAATGTCCCAAAAATTATTTTTACTCCGTTCATATCTGCGAATTACATCTTCATCCGGAATATGATGCCCTCCTTTTGCAACTCTGATTTTTATCCTCTCAATTGCCATTTCCGTATTATCCAGAAAAATGTAAACAATACGTATATAATATTTTTTCTTAATTTTATCAAGAAAACCAATTAAATACTTACCGGACAATGTTGATTCAATTGAAAATGATTCTTTATTGGTAATTTTTTCTTGTATTTTTTCAAAAAATAACTTACCCGCTTGAATACGGGCTTTGTCAATATGTAAAGGAGACAATGATTTTGCCATCTCATCAGGGTTCAGATATTCATATTTGAAATGTTTTAAATATTCAAAAGCGAAAGTTGATTTGCCGCAACCATTGTGTCCGGCGATAATTATTAATTGCGGTTTATTAGGCATTATTTATTCCAGTTCATTCGCGCAGCGTGCGGTATCATATTAGAGTAAATTCCAGCTTCGATGGCGGCACCGTATTCGTCCGGGAAAAGTGATAGATAATTAATTCCCATAAGTTTTAAGTGACTAAGAAAATGCGCCGCGTTTTCAGATTTAAAGACAAAACAATCAAGCGCATTTTCCTGTCCGATTGCCTGTAAATATGACTCGATATCAGTGTGTTCGTTTGATCGTAAAAAAGTAAAAACACCCCGCTGGGCATGTACTCTTGAGCCTGCTTTTGCCGGAACTTCAACAACGGAAAAGAGTTTTTTATTAATAATTTTATCCCAGACTGTGAACACCGGTAAACACAACAAAATTCACCTTCTGGTCTAGTTTTCATGCGTGATTGCCATATATAATTGTTATAATATTTAGAAAAAGCAAAAAACAATGCAATATACGGATTGAATGACCAGTCCAGATACGGTGTTAACAATCCGAAATGACGTCCGTACGCCCATATTTCCTCATCTGAAAGCGTATTATTTTCAAGATTTAATTCACGTAAATGTTTTTTGTATTTTTTCAAAATTTTTTGGTATATATCAATATAAACCAGATCGGAGTGCTTGAATTTATAATGAAATAATACCTCTTTGTTTGCACGGATATCTTTTATGGTAAAATTTCTTTCCAGTACTGATCTGAGTTTCCAGTTTTTTTCCGGATCATTTGGAAAATATTCTTTATGGCCGCGGAAAAGACAGTAATTCAAGGTGTAATTAATATTATTTTCAACTTTACGATAGCCAAATTCATTTATTTTAGAAACAAATTCCTGCATTGATGAACAAAAAATTGGATTGGTTTTCAATTAAAATACTCTTTTAATAAATTTTCTTTGGTACAAAATTATATTTACAGCCGAAATATTTATAAATTCTTTTTGTTGAAATTTTAAAATCATTAATAATAGTTTTTAATTTTTTTTCTTCTATAAGAATGTCTATTTTCCCAGTGTGAACAATTTTGTGTCTTAGTAATACTGTTTCTTCAATTGATTCGTATAAAGTTTTTTTTCTGTTTTTGAATGGTTTTTTTAGCTGCCCAGCCAAATCAAGATTTTTATCTATTATATTAAAATTTTCTGAAATGTTTGCTGGTTTTTGAAATGAAAAAGAATTCACAAACTCATCTTCAATAGTAGTTTTACCAAAAGAAATTTTTTCAAGTTGATGATTGGAAAGGTATCCTTTTTTTAAAATAGCAGCTTTATTGTCTGAGCATTTTAATAAAACAACAAATGATTCCTTAAATAGCTGCTCCCATGCAGCTACTAAATATGGAATTAATAAATTATTAGAAAAATAATACGGATTAAATTCTTTAAATATCATGTTAAATGGATTTTTTTTATTAATGTCTAATTGCACTACACCTCTTTCTTTTAGATATAATTCAGGCTTAATCATTGCATTATAATAATTCCAGTTGGCAAGATACAAACCGGTTTTTAATTTAGCTGGTGGTTTTTCTGAAATTGTTTCTAGTTTTTTCTCGCCAGCATCGCTTCGAAATGTACCGCCAAAAACATCAAATAAAAAAGTTACAGTATCATTTTGCTTTAATAGATCCCAATAACTTCTGCCGACTCTCGAACGAGTTGTAATTTTTATTTTATCTTTTATCATATAAATACTTAATTCAACCCCGACATAAGATTTATAATCTTTATCAGAAGACCAAAAATAGCTTTCAATGCAGTTTTTATTATGAGAAATATTTATTTCCTCAAATCCCAGAAGCGTAATGATTTGCTTGAGTCGGTCAATTCTTGCTTTAAGGGGAAATTCATTTTCAGTTTCGTAACTCACTCCCCTCCCTCCACAACCCTTATCTCCTCCTCCGTCAGTCCATACAGCTCATACACCAACGTGTCAATCTGTGCATCTATTGCATCAACCTTTTGCTTGAGAACAGGC
>DNNS01000669.1 GCA_003497555.1 Spirochaetia bacterium | reverse complement strand
AAAAGAGTATGTCCCATGTTGTCAAGCATTTTCGCAGACTATAGACGCGTACCCAAGAAAAAAAATCATACCCGGTTTGGGGCGGTGCCGTCCAATTCCGTTTTTTAAAAAAATGAAAAGCGGGAATTGAGGAAAATGTGGCCTTTCAAGACAGAAAACCGGGGTTTTAAAAAATGAAATGGAAATGTTTTACCCGCAGATACTGCGGATGACTATTTAAAACAGGTTACGGGTTTTTATGTAATCAGCCAAGAGCTCAGGTCTCGTTCGAGCGCATCCAGCGGTTTTCGGCACTCCGGATCATATACGGCATTATGTAGTTCCAGCGGGTCTTTATTCAGATCATATAGTTCGCTTTTATCGCCTTCATATCGGCAGAGTTTCCAGCCGTTTTTCCGGATCATCCGGGCTTTACCTCTGACGGTATATTCTATAAACCAGAATGGGCCGTCGTGGAGAGTGCGCTTTTCATGATATTGATCAAATTCCGTATAAGCGATCGGGGGAGGCGCGGATTCAGGCGTACCGACTTCGCAGAAAATTTCCGTACGATGACCTGCAGAAGAAGTGATTGACCGCAAAAAAGATCTGCCGTCAATAGCGGCTGGAAGCGGCAGCTTCAGAATATCGAAAATAGTCGGCATTATGTCAATCGTACTGACCTGGGCGGTTATGACGGATCCTTCAGGTATCCCGGGCGCTTTCATGAGCAGAGGCACACGGATCAACGGTTCATAAAAAGCTTTGGTTTTTTCGACTAATCCATATCGCCCACCGAAATCGCCGTGATCACTAGTAAAAATAATAATAGTTTGTTCTTCCAGTGATAAAGACCGCAGTGTGCTCAGTATACGACCGATCGCTGTGTCTATGAAGCTGATCTGTGCATAATAGGTAGCGAGTATCCGTTTTTTTTCCAGTTCACTGTATGCGGGAAAGCCCAGAACCCGCGACTGTACAAAATGTGCAAAAGGTTTATCGTACCAGCTGATCTCTTGCGCCTCCAGCCTCAGTTCATGCGGATTATACCGGGAAAAAAACGGCTCACATACTGTCTGCGGCCAGTGCGGGTCAGGGAATGACACCTGCAGAAAGAACGGAATATCACGGGCCTGCGATTCCAGGAAAGTTACTGCATCCTCTGCTATACGTGATGTCGCGCACATCTCTGGAGGAAAGGGCTCAGGCTGTTTTACCAGTCCAGCCAGGAGCGGACCGGAATAACCGGCATGGTGTCCGGTTGTCCTCCAGCGCCTAACTTCCCGATCGCTTTCCTTGATACATCCCCGGNNGCCGGTAAGAACATCGTTAAATGTATGATTTTTACCGCAATGGGCTATGCGGTAACCGTGGTTTTTAAGGACAGCGGGGAAACACCACTGGTTCGGATTAATATGGCTTTGCATACGGTTGTCTGTTCCACCGTGTTTTTTTACATATTGGCTGGTATAAAAACTAACGCGGCTGGGAACGCATAAGGTAGAGACCGTAAAACAGTCTGAAAACCGCACTGCGGATTCTGAGAAATGATCTATATGCGGCGTCTGTACGAACTCATGTCCTGCACATCCCAGTGTATCGTGCCGCTGCTGGTCTGTGTTAATAATTATGATATTGTATTGCGGACCCATATAAATTGTTTAACCCCTTTACTGAGTCATTTCAATAACATAGGCTGAAAAAGGTTTGATAATTATTAATCCGTCACTGCTGCGGTTTACTTTAACATCTGCATCCGCAAGTTCCAGTCCTGCCATGGGTCCGGATGTCCCGGCTGGTTCAAAGGAATGTATTTCTGTATCTTTAATTTTTTTCTGATTCAACAGGATCGGGGAGAGTTCGTACCGGGTACTCATTTTATNNTTATTCGCCAGGATTAAGTAGCTTTTCCCGGGGCCGCACAATATAACCGCGCTAATTTCATCAGCCTGACCGCCGCCGGATACTTCGCTTTGCGCGTTTTTATAGCGCGCGGTATAGGTGAGCGCTCCGCTTATCGCCGGGATACTGACTGATACGGAGTTTTTCACAGCGTCCCGGAACAGCATAAAGGCATCTATGAGCACACCGTCAAGAAACTCATTGTTTTCATAATCCCAAAAGTCATTTAATTGCCAGTAATGTGTTCCGGTTATCTGAGGCTGTTTAAAAAACTCTATTAATGCATTGATCATAAACAGACCGCTGGCGTACATTTTGATCATCGGAGGTTTGCCGTTAATCCCTTTATTACCGTACGCATCCGCACCGCCGCCGAATGCGCTAAGCCGCCATTCCGACAGCAGTATTTTTTTATCCGTGAGGTTACGCACATACGCGAGGAATCCGGTAAACTGGCTGTCAAAATGGGAAATTGCGTTTTTATAGGCCTCAGCATAGGGGATTATATCTTTTCCCGCGGCGTTCCAGGGCATACCGTGGCTGCTGTAAATATGAATAGCAAGAAAATCCGCAAAATCCGCAGCAGCTGATTTTTGATCAAAATCAATGCCGCGCGCCGTACGCTGATCCTCAGTGTGATTCCCTGCCTCGCCGGCCTGCAGATAGGATTCCCGCGTATAGCCATGGCTTGAGAATATCAGCGCGATCCTGGCTTGAGGAAATACCTTTTTTACCGCAGCCGCGTGCTCCCGGCTTCTGGACACATATTCATCTGCGGTTTTAAATGCCCACTCGTATTCCGGAAAGTAAAGCTCATTACCCATTTCCACTCCATAGACATTGACACTATTTTTTTGCAGATACCGCATCATTTCTTCTGTATATGCCGGTTGGTAGCAGGCAACATTGAGTACGAGGGAAAAATCATGCGGCCACGCATGCCAGGTGGCTATAAAATCATCTATGGTATATGACTTTTTCAGCGGATTTTTCCGCGGTAAATTAAAACTTTCAGCCCGGGCCTTGAATTTTTCATTCATTATACTGTATGGTTTATAAAGTCCGCTCTTCCAGTCCCAGGCATTGGCGTCAGTACCGCCCGGCCATCGGTTAAACATCATATGTATTTCCCTGAATTTTTTTGCAGCAATTTCACTTCCGTAACGCAGCTCTGCCCAGTTAAAGCATCCGGCGGCTCCCCATATACGTTTTTCCAGCGGGAACGTTTTTGCGGTATCGATTGTTATGGTAATTGCCTGATTGCCGTGAAGATACAGGCAGAAAATTGATATACTTAACAGAAAATATTTCAGCAGCCTGCAGATACTAACATCAGAAAACAGGATATAAGCATTTTTTTTCATATTCAGCCTCCCCGGCTGCAGGATATGAACCGGTATAATAATCAGTATAAACAACCCGGGCGGGAAATACAATATCCCCGGTTGTAAAAAAGATATCCGATTCAACAGCTGGTTTTTTCGGCTTTGGGAGAGATGCCTCGTATTTTTTTAAATACCCGTGAGAAATGGTACTGGTTCGCAAAACCGAAACGTGCGCTTATTTCTTTTATTGTGAGTGAACTGTTTTTAAGCAGCTGTGCCGCACAGCGTACTTTATAGGTACGCAGCGCCCCTGATGGTGCTGTTTTCAGGTACTGCCGGCATTTCTGCCGTACCGAGCTTTCGCTGAGTCCGAAGCCGGCGGCCATTTCAGGCAATGAAAGATCGGAGTCAATATGTTCATCAAAAATACGGTACAGTGCGGAAATAAAGTCATTTCGCCGGAAAAGCGACAGGAACGCCGGGGCAAACAAATGTTCCGGGATAATTTCCATAAGGCAGCAGAAAAATTCAAGCAGATATTTTTCGATATAAATACTTTTAAATCTGTTGCCGCTGATCATTTCTCCCTGCATCAACCCGGCGAGTGTGTAACAAGATGTTTTACGATCGGTAAAAATCTGTTGTGCCGGCAAGATAGACTCCGAGAGCATTGTCTTATAATCGGCCGGACATGGCAGCACTGCCAGATCGAACAGTACAGTGCTGTAGACCAGACCAGGTTCACAGAAATCTTCATGCTGATCTCCGGGTTTTAACAGCAGCAACTGATTTTTTTTCAAGCGCAGCGGACAGCCGTTAACCCGGCAGGCATAAGCGCCGCTTTTTACCATAACCGCTTCGTAGGTGTTATGTACATGTACGGAGAAATAATGCTGCTTGTCAAATTTAAGATGGTCACTTCGCAGCAATATCGGCCTTATGCCAAAGGCGCTTTTGCAGCTGTTGTCATAGGATTTTTGATTTATGGTATTCATGTTTTTACGCTATGAAATTATCAAGCCGGCAATCTCAAAAATAGCATAAATCGCAGTTTGAATCAAATCATCCTATAAAACACCCTGTGCCAAGATCATCAACGGGGCGCGATTTTTTTTCTTGGGTATGCGTCTATATTTAATCTACAGAAAAGACTTGATATCATGGTGCCAACTCTTTTTTTTACTTCCCGTGAGAATTTATTTCTATAATTTTTATCAAAAATATACTTAAAACCCCGCTTCT
>DNNS01000380.1 GCA_003497555.1 Spirochaetia bacterium | reverse complement strand
CATTTTCATGGTTTCGGGTGCCCCACCGCGGCATGATGACTCCCTGGATTTTGGCATAATATTTATCAGACTGTTTAATACTGCCATTTACAGCCCAGCAGTCTTTGTTTGTAGATTTTTTCCATTTCGAGGCAAAGATTTTTTTCCTGATCCGCAAGATTATAAAATTCAGCGGGATCGTTTTTTAAATTATAAAGTTCGATAAATCCGTTAAAACTTTTTATATATTTATATTCATGCGATCTTACGGCATGAAACGGCCTGAGGCTGGTAACAACTGTTTCCCGGTGTTTTATTTCAGCGCCGGTTAAAATTTGAACAAACGATTCAGCGTCAATATTTTCTTGCGGAGGGAGCCCTGCCAGCTCGCAAAGAGCAGGATTAAGATCGCTTAATTCAATCAGAGCATCAGATTTCTGTTTTTTTACATTCGGGCTGCTGATGATTAAAGGCACGCGTATGGACGCTTCGTAGGGAACATGTTTGGTAAAAAGACCGTGATCACCCAGCATTTCGCCGTGATCACTGGTAAAAATAATATAGGTATTATCCTGCATCCCCCGTATCTCCAGGGATTCTAATATCATGCCGATTTGAAAATCAATAAGCTCTATAGCTGCGCAGTATTGGCGTCTGATCTGTTCAGTTTCTGCTGCACTGGTTTTTTGACTGAATTTTTGTATCCATTCGGGTTTGCCGCTGCTTTTCGGCGCCAGGGCTGGTGGCATTTTAACATTCATGTATTTTTGCGAATATTCTTTGGGCGGATCAAACGGATCATGAGGTCCGGCAAAACTGACCAGCAAATGCCAGGGAAAATCATCCGGAATATTATTTATCCATTCTGCGGCGCGTCTGCCGATATAGGAATCTTCAAAATCCTCAGTATCAAGAACAGAATCCTGGCTGGCCTCTTTAATCCAGCCTTTTGATTCCCGCTTCCGGTAGTCATGATAAAATTTTTCCAGCAGATTTTTTTCTTTTAAATAATTTGTGTACGGGCCGATGGGTAAAAGGGAGGAGCCGGCGTGCATTTTCCCTTCACATTCCACCGGATGAGTAAATCCGGCAGTAAATACGCAGGGACGGTCTCCGGTTATTCCGTTGTAATGATCAGGTTTGGCCAGATCCAGTTTTCCTGCGCACCCGACCCGGTAGCCGTAATCCCGCAGGCGCTGATAATATGTTTTTACCGATGCCGGAAGAAAATAATGATTATCAAGGCAGCCCAGACGATCAGGAAGCAGGCCGCTTGCCAGTCCGGCACGGGCCGGTACGCAGAGCGGAGAATTGGTGAAGCAGTTTGTAAACACCGTTCCCCGGGATGACAAACGGTCGAGATTGGGAGTATTAACCGGTACCTTTCCGTAAAAACCCAGATATTCAGAACGGTGCTGATCATCCATAATGAAAAGAAAATTTAGTTTGGTATTTTTCATTCTATTTTTTTCCCGCAATTACAATTATTCCGGATAATTCTTTGAGAAAAATTTTCCAGCGTTTGGTATAAAGATAGTCAGCGGATTTTTCCGGCATAATCATCCGCAGATATTTTTTAAATTCCGCTGCCTGACAGCAGCATAATTTAAATATTTTTTTAATTTTAATTAGATCAGGATTCTCATTTAGCAGCAGTATTTCTAATTGAGCTTTCAAGAGCATTTCTTTAACCGGCAGGCGTATACCCATGTCCGTCCGGTAAAATGACGGGTGTTTTAATATTTTTTGCATGGAGTTTATTACATGTACAAGTTTCTTTTTTTCATGCAGGATTTCACCAGCTGCAGTGATTTGTTTGAGCTTTGCATTTAAAGAAGACTCTTTCCAGAATAAATCAAGCGAGTCGGAGAATTCAAAGCGCAAAACGCCTGTAAGCAGCAATTTAAAGATCACAGGGCTTAAACCGGAAGAGTCAGCAGCCTTCTTAAATAGTCTGGAATGGTCAGCGCCCGGGTTAGACAATATGATATTTGACAATATCATGGCCGGTTTCATGGCATCAAGCAGCGGCCATTGCGGAGTCCAGAGGCAGAAGCAGACTCCGGCTGCCCGGTGTTTTATTGATTTTTCAAAAAATGTTTTTATATGACTGATTTTTTCTCCGGTATTGGGAAGAATGCTTCCTTTTTCGGTATAAGCCAGATAAGCAGAAATTACAATAAAACCTTTATCTCGAAACCACTTCAGGTAAGGAAAGGAATCAGCCATGTTGTTTTTAATATTCCAATATTTTTTAAAAAGACTTTTGTGCCCGGCTGGAATTTCCTGAGCCGGCCTGGCAATATGCCAGCTGAATAATTGTTTCTGATCTTCGGAAATTTTACTGCGGTCTAGAACAAAAGTATCTGATAAACCGCCGCCTATGGAAATAAAAGGCGATCTTTCCCCCTGCCCCCAGTAATCCCAGTAAAAAATAATAATTTTTTTCGAGAGTGTGTTGATTGCTTCCGGGTGCCTGATCAGCATGTCTGACCACATGCCCAGCCGGATATTTTTAAGCCGTGAGGATACCATGTTTACAAACGAAGCAACCAGGCGGCCTTTTCCGTTTTTAATAATCTGCGCATTGGCTTTTGCGCTTTTGCCCAGAGAAAGCATTTCATCGCCGCCGATATGAAGGAGAGACAGTTTCGGGCATAGCGCAATTATATCACCGGCAGCCCGGGCGATAAAATCCGCTGCCTGCGCTGATGTCAGATCAAGATTATCCGGATTATTTTCTTCCAGATATTTTCTGAGACCCGGATAATTGCCCAGTCTTCGGGTATGAGACATACTGATTCCCAAAACCATAATCGCCAGATTGGCATTTTCTGCGGCATTAAAAATTCCGGTGAAGTCATTTTTGGAAAAGGTTGAATTTTTCTTCAGTTCCGGAATTGAATTATAAGGAAAATTTGTACGCAGATCTAATAATACTGCAGTAAAACCGTATTGCTTTAGAAGCGGCATCAGGGATACAATGTACTTCACCGAGTAATTAAAATCATCCAGCTTCAGATGAAATATATGCTCCATGCTGTTTGTGTTTTCCATTTTTGTAACTTTCAAATTGTTATTTCAGAATCTTTTTCATGCGCCAGAAGATTATATCCGCATTCGCGTCGGCAGAACGATGATAAAACGAGAGCCGTTTATCGTCGGTAGGAATGCGTACACGGGTACAGGTTTTTTGCAGATCCTGCAGGCATTTTAAAAGTAATATTCTTCCCAGGCCGCGGCCGCGTTCTGTTCCGCCTATGCCGGTGGGGCCGAAAAACCCTGGAAAGGTAGAATTATAATTGGCAAAGCCGGATATTTTTCCGTTTTTTTCACATATCCAGACAGTCGGCTGTTCTGTAAGAAAAGAAATTTCTGTTGCTTCTTTCCATCCCAGGCCAAACTCATCAATAATCCAGTCAAGCAATTTTTCCCGGTCACTGCTCAGCGCTTTTCTGATTATTATTCCTTCAGCTGCGAGTGCGGCAATTTCATCATCCACTATTGAATAATCGCGATCAAGTTTTGCAGTCATATAAAATGAAGTTCCTTCGCGTATATATCCCTGTTTGTTTAAGAAAAGCCAGGCGCCGGAACAGGCAGTCGGCAGACCGTCAAAAACATAAGTGCGGCCGCGGTAACTGCCGACATGAATTTCCTGTACCCCTTCCGCCCGGAAACGCTGCTCTATAAACGTAAAACATTTTCCTGCAATACCCTGACGCTGCCAGGCAGGATCAACAGCAAAAACCTTTATTACTCCGGCTGAAGACTGTTCCAGCCTGCGGATAACAGCAGACAGGAAACCCGTAATTTTTTTCCCCTGCATAAAGACAATCGTATCTTCCGCTTTAAAATGCGGATCCTTTATAATCAGATGCTGCAGAGAATTAGGCGTAAAGCCTTCGCGGGGAAGGGCGCGGTTCAGCAATCCGCAAATGTCATCAAGATAGTCTTCGCGGAAAAATGAAATTTCAGTCTGTTGCATATAAAATTCTCCTGACAAATACTCTTATTTTCGGCTGGAAACTTTTGCCTGATTTATGAGCGGCGCCCAGGTTGTCTGTGCCGGAGGAGTTGTGTCTTTGATAAAATCCCTGGCATCCTTAAGTTTTTTATATGCATGTTCATATGCAGAGTTGTTGATAATGTTTTGGAGTTCATCCGGATCTTTTTTCAGATCATATAGAGTTTCCTGACAATTACCAGGTTCAGAATAATTTAAATGACGGACATATTTAAAATTTTCATCAGCAGTCATTTCCCATTCGTTATTACATTCAGAAAAAGCAAAACTGCGTATGCTGTCTGTTTCTTTCCTGATTACAGGCATGACCGAACGGCAGGGAACAATATCCTGAAATCCCGGCCAGGGCCGGGAAAGAACTGCCTGCGGATCAAGCCCCGCAATATCAAGAATGGTAGCAGCAATATCATTTGTTTCCACCGGAGAACTACTGCTTGTTCTGTTTAAAAAATCAGGATGCCGTATGATAAATGGAACCAGAACAGAACCTTTATAATAACTGGATTTTTGCAGTCTGCCGTGATCGCCCAGCATTTCCCCGTGATCAGAAGTGAATAGAATAACAGTATTGTCTAGAATACCTTCCTGCTCCAGCGTATCCATAATCCTCCCGATCTGATCATCAATCAGTTTAATCATGGCTTTATATGCCCGCCTTTTTTGCCATAACTGTTTTAAGGCCGCGTCATGAATTTCATGATCACCCGGAATAAAATCATTTTTTTCTTCATAGGGAACAGAGTCCAGATAGGAAACCGGAGGATCAAAAGGCTTATGCGGGCTGCAGAAAGAACCAAAAATATAAAAAGGCTTATCGGCCGGGCGTTTTTTTATGCGTTCAATTATTTTATCAGCAGTCATAATGTCCATATAATCTTTTTCTTCTAGCGGAAACGGTTTGCCGAAATCTTTATCTGCGCCGGCAGCAGCCGGGTCCTGAGCCTGGCCGGAATTTGTACCCATGGTAAGAAGAAAATCATGATATGTTTTAAGCGCGCCTTTTTGTTCCAGGTAATGCGAATAATCGCAGTAATTTCTGAGCATAAGCTGTTTGCCCGCGGTTTCCCAGATATAATCAAATCCGTATTTTTTTATTTCGTCTTTTAGGGCGTGCAGATCAAGCGTTTTTCCCGGGGGTGTAT
>DNNS01000661.1 GCA_003497555.1 Spirochaetia bacterium | reverse complement strand
CATAACCCGCAATCAACGGATTGGGCTGGTAAGTCGGATTGGCAATAGGATAGGAAACAACGTTAGTGGCATTGGTAATATAGGTAACTGTCTGGAAATGGGAATCGGAATATGAAGCCTCGGCGCCTATGCCGAGAACTGTTCCGGTAACAAACATTTTGGATAGACCGGTTTTCAGACTGAGATTTTTCATTTCCAGAATTTTATTAGCGGGATTATTGGTGTCGTTTGCCTGCTGCAGGTAATTACCTCCCAGGGTGGCCTTGGGACTGTAAATCTCCTTGGTTTTAAGGTATTTTTGAACAGCCGAGGATATTGATGTTTTTATTATTTTTACATCATAAGCCTGTTCCAGAGCCTGAAATAAAAATCCCTGTTCGTCTAATGTTTCTGCAGAAAAGAGAATGTTATGCTGCAGAAAGAGTGTAAGAATTAAAAAAAGTAATGATTTCCCGGTCATTGGACATGCTCCATTTGCGTTACAATTTTCATCATAATGCTGAAAAGCTGTTCTTTTTCTTGGTCGGTAATTCTGGATAAAATATTCAGTATATGTTTTTTTTCCGCTTCTTCAAAAAAGTTGACTATTTTTTTTCCTGCAGCAACAAGCTCTACAAATACAACTCTGCGATCCTGCTTGCTTCGGTATCTTTTCACGTATTTTTTTTTGACCAGTTTGTCTATGATGCCGGTAACATTACCTATGGTTACATTCAGTAAGGACGCAAGCTCGGTCATTTTATAATGCGGCTTTTTAATGAGGATTTTCAGAACAATTTTCTGGACAATGGTAAGATCGTTTTTAATATAAAGCATTTCATTGGCGTTTACAGTCTTAAAAGTCCTGACAAAACGGGGAAACAGCTCGTTGGTTTTTTCATAGAATTCAATATTGCTAATCAAATTAATTTACTCCATAATTATTTTATATACTAAAATAATTATAATATAAAATATTTAAAAAGTCAAATATATTCCGGTATCTCTCCCCGCGCTTATCGCGATGGGGATTATGAAATTTAATTTTCGTGCTTTTTTACCGCCAGAGACAATACCAATAATAACTATTTGTCGGAATTTTTAGCCCTTATCTTTTTTCCCGATTCCATTAAATCCGATTCGGCAAAATTATACTTTTTTCCATATACCTGATAAAAAATTTATAGTTTTTAGCAGAAAAATTTCATATAATATTACCGGTTGCTTGACGCTCAGGGCGGGAACAATGTCATTAAAAAAAATTATAATCCATACTGTGATATCCATCGGTTTATTATCTCCGGCATGGTATGGTGACTGGAAATACCGAAAAGTCATTACCAATAACCTTGCCGTAAACGGAAATTTAACCAATTTTCCCATGCTGTTAATTATCAGTAATGACAGTGATTTATCCGCAAAGGCATCCAATAACGGCCATGATATATTATTCACGTTGCAGAACGGCTATACAAAACTTGCCCATGAGATTGAATACTACTGCGAAGGTACTATAATTGCCTGGATTAAAATGCCGGTTCTTTCAGCAAGTGAATCAGATTCCAATATTACTTATATGTATTTCGGAGGGGAATCTGCGGGTAATCAGGCGAATGCCGCTGCGGTCTGGAGCGAATATGCGGGTATTTATCACCTCTCCGATTTGAATGATTCATCGGGCAGTGTCAATAATCTGAGCACCAGCGGTCCTGCTTATAATGCAGCAGGATTAATTCACGGAAATTACAGCGCAGCCGGCAGCGGGTATCTGTCCTGCGCTGCTCTGGATGGCTCCGGGTTTCCCCGCCCGGCCGGAACGTTTTCCATGTGGGTCAAGGGTAATTTTTCTGCACAAAACACTGCCAGTTGTATACTTGATACCTATGATAATACGCGCTCGCATTATTATATAAGATGCAATAGCGGCGCTTTTTTACAATTCGCCTTTGCTACCAATGGAGGAGGAGTAAATCTTAATATCGGTATGTCCAATAATTCCTGGAATTACGTTGTTTTGAGCTATAGTTCCAGTACTCTTAATCTGTATTCCAATAACGGCTTTTCATTGTTAACGTATCCGCATTCCCCGGCAATGGAACCTTCCAATCAGTATTTCGGTCTTGGTTATAATTTTACCGGGTATCTTGATGAAGCCAGAATCTCCCCGATAATGCGATCTTCAAACTGGATTATGACCGAATACAGCAATCAGTCTGCGCCTCTTTTGTTCCGCAAGCCGCCGGGTGTCACTGAAGTTTTCTCCGGTGTATTATTCACATCATTTTCTCCGGCAGTATCTCCATGCGCTGTCGGAGAAAACGCAGAGGTTTCACTGAACGCCCGGGTTCTGATTGGTACTATAACATCGGTAGTTATTTCCTGGGGAGACGGACAAAACAGTATTTATACACCCGGAATGACGAATATATCAGCGGAAAGTTTCGGGCATGTATACAATGTTTTTTCAAACTATACCGCAACTGCTACGATAAATTCATCTACAGGCGCATCTGCCACCAATCATACGGTTATTGCCGCTTTGCCTTACCGGATATATTCTCCGCATTCCATTGTTTTTTCCAATGAATCAAGAGGCTGTCTGGTGAAATGGAAAAGTGTTTCCAGCGCCAACATTACGCATTTTAATCTTTACCGCGGGAACAATCTGCATTCGCGAATTGAAAATCCGGCATTATACGAATATCTTGACGAACGTATTGTTTACGGCGATCGTTATTCGTACTGGATTGAAGCTGTGTACGGCCTGGGCAGCGCTTTTTCTGTAACCAATATTTCAGATAGTCATGCTGTGGCTTTCCGCCAGGTGAGCCTGGGAGTAAGCGGCGGAAGTCTGGCCACCCTGCTTGCCGAATTATTTATACCGCAGTATGCCCTGGCAGGCACATGTACAATATCCATGACAGTACTCTCAAACCGTTATGTAAGTTTTTATGATAGCGGAAAACCTGTGTATCATCAGGTGGAAATAACCGGAGCTGATCTTAAAAATCAGTTGAAAGGCCCTTTGCGCCTGAGATTCCGCATTCCGGCTGTAAACGGCGCACTTTCTTTCCATCCCTCTGCTGCATCGGGTTATACAATAGCTGCACATAAGGACAGCTTTTTTTGTGCATCCTGGAACGGTAAAACCTGGACACAGCTTTCAACCTTGCAATATGAAAACCGGAGGGAAAATAATTTCAGTTTCCTGGAACTGGAAACTACAGTAAGTACTCCCGGTGTTTTTGGCGTAATGTACAACGCCCTGGGGTATTCGGAAGAAAAAGTGGTTGTAAAAAACCGGCTGTTTTCACCTCATTCCTGTAATACGGCGCATACCGCTGTGCAAATCGGGTTTCCGAATCCGGATCGCGGTTCCGTAAGAATTCAGATAGCGGATATAAACGGAAAAAAAATAAGAGAAGACGGTTTTGAGGAATGGATAAATTTCTGGATTTGGGACGGATTTGATAATACCGGCCGCACGGCTTCAACCGGATTATACATTATTTCCATTATAGTAAGCGGCAGAAATACGGAAATATATAAAATTCATTCCTTTCTGCAAAATAATTAGGTTGATGCAGGATAGTCTTTGAAGTAATTTTATTTTTTTAGGTACAGGCTTGGGAGTATATTAAAAAAAATATTGAAATCTCCCTTGCTATATTTGTGAATGTCATTGTACACTTGAAAATATGATCTCGTTTCTTTTTTTTGTCTTTCAGATTTTAGCGGAAACAGCTGATAATATAATACGTGAAACCGGCAAAATATTCCGCCGGGAACAGCACATGAAACCTCTGATGAAAAAACGGGAACGTGATGTTCTGATCGGGCTTTTAAAAATCATGAAACCGGAAAAGGTGCTGGAATGGGGGTGCGGATATTCCACTCTGTATTATCCGGGGTATCTGAAAAAAAATGCTGCCTGGCTGGCCATAGAACATAATGCCGGATGGGCGCAGAAAATTATCCCGCTGAATAAAGATCCGCGGGTAGTTATTAAATTGCTGCCGCCGGAAAATACGGAATGGGCGGACAAAAGCCGCGACGGGACAGCCGACGATTTCAGGGCGTATATATCACATCCCCGGGAAAAATATGACTTTATTATTATTGACGGCCGCGCCCGTATGGATTGTTTGTCTCACTGCCGCACCATATTAAACGGGGGAGGCATTATTCTGCTGCATGATGCCAACCGGGACGAATATGCCGCCGGTTTCAGTTTATTTCCTAAGTTTATTCTGCTGCGCGATTACCGCCACGATAAAGGCGGGTTTGCGGCTTTCGGCAGAGATTTATCAGACCCTGTTATGAATTTCCTGAACCTGCAGAAAAAAATTTTTGGATTTTACGGGCCGACCCTGGCAGCATTCTTCAGGCAATTCCACCACGAAATCTAGATTTTCAGGCGTTGCGAGCGACAAAAAAAGGAGAATTTTCAGTTTCAAAAGAAACTGAAATTTTACTGAATCCGGGAGCAATTTTGTAAATGATATAATATGGGGGAGGGGAAACGGGACTTCTTTTTACCTTGGAATTATTTAAAAAAAGTCTGTCAATATCATTTTTATCTTTTTTAAAATCAGGTTTTTTTGCGGTTTTTATTTCCATTTTTACAGCTGTCTGCTGTACGGAATCTGATGTTTTCCGTATTGCTTCAGCAGAAAGATGATTATTTATTACCGCTGCTTTCATAATATATTTTCGGATTAAATACAAATTTAATAACATAATTATATTCCTTTATTGTATAATTCCTGCTGTCCGGGCGCCCCCGACAATTAACGCGTGCGGAGTTAAAAATGTTCTGGAATAAAGAAAAAAAATATACCAGCGAGCTGGCTGAATATTTTTCAGCTGTGCGGGAATGTTCGGCTCTGTTTACCGAAGCATTTAAAATCTACCTGGAAAAAAAAGATCTGCATTTACTTGAGCGTCTTACAGCCCGGGTGCATGAGGTGGAATCAAAATGCGATGACATCAGGCGCAGTCTGGGCAGCCACCTGTCAGCCGGGGCTTTTCTTCCCCATTTCCGCGCTGATTATTTTTCCCTGATCGAGGCGCTTGATGCCGTTCCGGACGCCATGGAGCATATACTTTATCGCATTTATCTTGAAGAAATAAGACTGCCGGCAGAGTTCACAGATGACGTACATCTTATGCTCGAACGCTGTATGCAGACCGTGGAAAAATGTCTGCAGGCTGCTGAAGCGCTCTTTACAGATCTAAAAAAAACAGGATTTTTTATTGATGAAGTTGATCGTCTTGAAAGCGAGATCGACCGGTTGCTCAGGGTTCTGATCCGCCTGGTGTACCGCGGAAATTTCGGCCTGCCGGAAAAAATACAATACTCTTCGGTTATCAGGGACCTGGCAGCGGTTTCAGACTACGCAGAAAAGGCAGCCGGTAAAATACAGATGATAGCGGTAAAACGGCAAGTATAATGCTGCCCTGGCTTACAGGCGGGATTTTTTTAGGCTGGGCGCTGGGATCAAACGACGCTGCCAATGTTTTTGGAACAGCTGTTTCAACCCAGACATTGCGTTTCCGCACTGCTGCAATAATTTTATGTATATTCCTTTTAGCCGGTGCAATGCTGGGAGGACAGGCAGGAATGCATACCTTGTCCGGGCTTAGAGCAAATACCCTGTCTTCGGCATTTGTTATAACTTTTTCCGCTGCCCTGACCGTAACCATAATGAGCATTGTGAAAATTCCTGTATCCGCATCGCAAGCGGTAATTGGAAGCATAATCGGTTCAGGATTTGCATGCTGCGGTGAAACCAATTTAAAACCCCTGCTTAAGGTTTTCATCTGCTGGGCAGGAACACCGCTCGGAGCCATGCTGCTTTCAGTCATTCTGTATAAAACTTTAGGTTATTTTTGGCAAAAGGTTTTTAAAAATATCATTATTGCCGGCCGAACTATACAGATTGGCCTGATTTTAACAGGTGTATACGGTTCCTATGCGCTGGGAGCCAATAATTCCGCAAATGTTACCGGAGTTTTTCTCGGTCTTGATACCGGTTTTTTTATTATTACGCCTTTTGTTGCCTGCCTGATTGGCGGACTTTCCATTGCTTTAGGAGTAATAACCTTTGGTAAACGGGTCATGAGCACAATCGGCAGAGATCTTGTACCGCTGGAACCGTTTACCGCTCTGATTGCAGTTTTGTCCCANNATCCCAGGCTGTAATCGGCGCTGTACTGGGTATAGGTATTTTAAAAGGGATGCGCAGTATTAATACCGGTGTACTTCTGCATATTGTTATAGGCTGGGTCAGTACACCGGTTTTATCCGGAATTTTTGCTTTTTTTATTACCAAAATGATGAGGATCTTCTGGCATTTGTAATATCATATACATTATTTATTATTATTGAACATCAAGAAACACGCTTTTCAGGTAATCGGATTCCGGATGATGCAGATTGACCGGATGATCCGGCGCACACCGGTGCCGGCTGATGATAGAAGCAGATCGCCCTGTTTCGCTTACTGCCCGTGCGGCAATTTTTTCAAAAACAGATGGGTCAAGGTAAAAGGAGCAGGAAGCAAGCAGTAATTTGCCTGGCGTTTTCAGCCTGACCAGTGCAGCCTTAAACAGTCTGAGATAGGCGGTCTGGGCATTATGCAAATCGTGCCGGCTTTTGGCAAAAGCCGGCGGATCAATTATTATTAAATCATATAAATTGCTGTTTTCCGCTAAAAATTCAAATCCGTCTTTTTTAATGTTTTCAGCAGCCTTGAAATTATTTTTTTTGAGAGAGATTTCAGCTTGTTCCAGAGCTGCAGCAGAAATATCTACATTAACGATATGACTGGCTCCGCCGGCCAGGGCATACAGAGAAAATCCGCCGGTATAGCTGAAACAATTAAGAACCGAACTGCCGCGGGAATGGTTTTGAATCAGCCTGCGCATTTCGATCATATCCAGGAACAGGCCGGTTTTCTGGCAATTAAATAAATCAAAGGTCATGATCAGTCCGCTTTCCCTTATTTCGATTTCAGGTGCGCATTTGTTATGTAAAAAACCCTCGGCTGAAGCAAGACCTTCCTGGCTGCGGGAATGACTTCGGGATTTTTCATAGATGATTACAGAAGATCCGAAATAGGCTGTTACATTTTCAATAATAAAATTTTTAAGCAGATCAATACCGGCGCTTGAAGACTGCAGAACCAGCAGCTGGCCGTAACGGTCAATAATCAGGCCTGGAATGCTGTCGCCCTCGGCATTTACCAGCCGGCAGCTATTGTTTTCACTGCCGTAAAATAATTCGCGTTTTTTAAAAGCTATTTTCAGGTTCCGGGAAAGCTGGACGAGAGGATCCTGGTCGGAAAAACCGAGTACCCGGCCGGCAATGGAACCTGTGTTATTGAAATAAGCCCAGGCTAAAAAAATATGATCAGATGAATAAACAGGAAGAATGGTGCCGTTTGGAAAATCGGGTTTTTCATGAACTGATCCGGAAAAAATCCAGAGGTGTTTTTTTTTAAGAGGCAGATCACGCCCCGGTTTCAGGATTATTTTTTCATTCTGCATATTAAAGATCAGCTGCGCACGCGGGGAAAATTGATTATTATACCGGTCATGTCATCTTCCTGGTTTTTAAAATCTCCGATAAAATCGAAAATTTCATCGTAGATGATATTGATGATAACCTGGGGCATGAGAGTGCAGTTTTCCACCAGAATGTTTTTTAACCGTTTCATTCCGAAAATTTCCGAACTGCCGTTTTTATTGCGTCCTTCCAGCAGGCCGTCGCTGAAAAAAAATACCATGTCTCCTTCGTATATTACAAATTCACAGTCAGGATAGGTATTGTAACCTTCACTGTCGAGTTTGCGCAGTTCTCCGGAGAGTAAAAATCCCTTGTTGGGAATCCAGCCTTTTTCTTCATAGTTGAGGTTGTAGATATCAACAACATCATCGCGGAATTTACGCACGATAATGGGGAAAAAGGTTCCGCGGTTAAAAAAACGGAGTGTAAATTTATCATTGTCATTTGTGATATAAGTGAAAACCGCACTGGCAAAATCATCGGAATTGGAAAATTCCATTAAATCGGTAAATTTGGTTCCGGCGTTTTTTATGACTTTTTCAATTGAAAAAGTTCTGTCTTTTTTAAATTCCGCCTCAGCTTCTTTGATAGATAAAATTACAGCATTGCGAAGGCGAATGAGATTGGTATAGGCAGGAAGCCCGTGACCGCTGATATCGGCAAAGATAAAAAGATAATTGCTGTCAGGCAGGGGAAACAATTCGAAATAATCTCCGGATAAAATTGATCCGAAAGCCCGGTTGAAGCCGATGCCAACCGAGAGTGTTTTCTGGTAAAAATTGCGGAATAACCCTTTAATAATGTTTTGATCATTTTTTCGGACCAGGTCCGCCTCATATTGAATGGAATTATATTGTTTGATAATTTCATTTGTTTCCAGATGAGAAGAATAAAATGTGGAATTATTTTGATTCATGGTATAGCAAGTATTATACATTTATTTTAATAAAAAAACCATCTCTCCAAAATCACAAATTCCCAGTTTTCATTTTTTGAAAACTGAGAATTTGTGAGATAAATACTTCCATATTTAAAGCAGAAAACCGGGACTTTTTAAGAGATACGAATTTTTATTTTTTGGTAAACAGAACAACTTCCATAATATTTTTAAGTATCCACTCGGATTTTACATTTTTTAACACGAAGAGAATAATATAAATAGAGTACATTTTTAATAGAATAAACAGAAATTTATTTTCACGGAGGGAAAAAAAGTATATGGATTTATATTCGGTAAATACGAAAAAATGGAAAATTTTCTTTTATCTGCAATAAGCGTAATTTTCGGTTTACATGATCAAGAGACCCGAATTATTAAAGCTGCTGGAATCCCTGCGTGGAATTCCGGGGATCGCGCCGGCTGGATTCCTGTTTCAGGTACCTGCCGGGCGCTAATCCATTAATGCGTTTGAAAATTCTCATAAAATAATACACATCATCATAGCCGAGAATTTCTGCTGTTTCCTGAATGGACTTTCCGCCGGATAAAAATTCCTTGGCCCGGGAAAGACGCCTGGAAAGAATATAATCCTTGGGGCTGCGTCCGGTATATTTCTTAAACAAACGCCTGAAATGAGTAAGGCTCATTCCGGATCTTTTCGCTATTTCTTCCACTGTAATAACCGGCTGCCGGGGTGAATCGAACAGTTCAACAGCTTTTTCCATAATAGCAGAAGTATTGTAACTGCCGGTTTGATTTGTACTTCCCAGTTCCGACATCATGGCCAGTAATATACTCTTGCGTTTTATAATAAATGCGCTGTCTTCGCAGCCTATCAGCTTTGCTAAGGCCTGATAGGCTGCGGTCACGGTATTCATGCGGTCGCGGATAACCGGTTTGTCATGCCTGCTGAAAAAGGATCGGGCAATCAGATCCGCCTCGGCTCCGCCCCATACAATCCACACGGATGTCCATGATCTATCCGGATAATAGGCATGAGGTTCCCCGGGAAAAAGCAGAAGAACATCGCCTGCCTGTACCTGCATTTCGCCGTTTGTTCTGGTAATAAAAGAACCTGTTCCCTGTTCAATATAAACAACAGCATGCAGCCCGAGAATTCGCAGGCTGACCGGTTTTTTTTCATCGTATCGGTTACATGCCCGGCCGATGCGGTCAACCCATAAACCCAATTCTTTTTCAAAACTGAGAGGAGTGCGGAAACGTTCGGAAAAGGAAACATCATATTTCATGGCTGAAAAGTCCATTAAAAAAAGTTCTTTTGTCCATATAAAATCAGGTGTTCGTTAATTATAATATATTACATAATAAATTTCTTATATCTGTTGTTTGCAGAAAAAAAACCCAAGAGAAAACCAAAGGAGACANNCGGAACCGGCAGAAAATCAACGCGCGAAACCTGGCACAGACAGGGTTTGCCGCAGGAAACAGATACCGGAGAAGAAATTACAGCTTATGCCTACAAGCTTTCCGGAGGCAGGGAAAAACTTCAGTCCGGCGGAGAAACCTTTCCGGTAAACGAACGCATGATTCCCATGTTTGAAGAAAAAGTAATCGAGAACAGGGGAGATACGCAGATTGTTCAGGACTGGAAGGGAAATATCTGCGAGATTTCCAGTGAATTCTCCACAGAATATCTGAGGGGTGGAATTGATTTTGTAACCCGCCGCTGGATAAAATGCCCGGTTGAAAACAGGGATGACTGGGAAAGCATGAAACAAAAGTATAATCCCGATGATATTTCCCGCTTACCGGCAAATGCGGAAAAATTGGGTATTAGTCTCTGCAAAAGAACCTATCCGGTAAAATTACATTTTTCCGGTCCATTCTGGCAGCTGCGCGAATGGCTGGGTTTTGAAAACCTGTGTACAATGTTTTATGATGATCCGGAGTTTGTCCGGGATATGATAAACTTCTGGCAGCAATACATTATCCGTCTTATGGAAAATGCTTTCAGGTATTTTATTCCTGATGAAATCCATATATCGGAAGATATGGCCTATAAATCATTTTCCATGATATCTCCGGATATGGCGCGTGATTTTCTTCTGCCCGTATGGAAACAATGGGGAGAGCTGATTAAAAAAAACAAAATACCGGTGTACGGCATAGATTCGGACGGCTATATCGGCGAGCTGCTGCCCCTCTGGATTGAAGCCGGCATGAATATCTGTGACCCGGTGGAAGTTGCTGCCGGAAACGATATTAATGAGTTCAGAAAAAAATTCGGCCGTACCATGGCTTTCCGCGGGGGAGTGGATAAACGCGCTATTGCCAAAGGCGGTCATGTGCTTGAAGCGGAAATAGAACGTCTGAAACCGGTAATCAGAAGCGGCGGATTTATTCCCTCCTGTGACCACGGAGTGCCTCCGGATGTTTCCTGGGAGAACTTTGTGTATTTTATCAGATTGCTGGCAGCTGAAACCGGGTGGTAAAAAA
>DNNS01000436.1 GCA_003497555.1 Spirochaetia bacterium | reverse complement strand
ATGGAATTGCCAAGTTTTATGGATCATACAAAGATGAAAAAATACATTTTGACTGGAAGAATTCTTCCTATATAAAAACCATGGCCAATGAACTGGTACGGAATAATCTTGAGGTATGGGTTGATTTCGGAGGAGACAAGGCCCGGGGTTTCAGCGGGCTTGATTTATTTGATAAATACAAACTTGACGGAAAAGATGAATGGCTTGATCTTATTAATCCGTTTTACGGGCATTATTATCCGATTGATCATAATAGCGAACTCGGCGCTTATTACTATACAAGCAGAGAAAAAAATTTTTTAAAATATTTCGATGGTACGGGCATGAGCCTGTTTGCTGTTGAAATATTCAATGAACTCGGATACGCACCATTTTCATCAGGCGCGCTTGAAGAATTCAGGATTTATTTAAAAAGTAAATATAAAAATATTGGAACTTTTAACAGAGTATGCAGAACATCTTTTACACAGTTTGAAGAAGCTCTTCCTCCCCACTTGTGGGAAGCCTCATATGCAAAAAATGCGGATGAAACGCAATACCGGAAGTATAGTTCCACATTTAATAAAAAAGTTGAAAAAATGAAAACCGAATATCCGGAACTGCTTAATGACTGGATTGAATTTTTAAGGATACGCCTGGCCGGGGGATTTAAGGATCTTGCCGGGGAACTCAGGAAATGCCATACAGGAAAAGTAAATCTGACCATACAGGCCCGTCTGCAACAGATGATTAACTGCAGTTATTCCACTATTGATATAGAGCTGTTATCTCCGTATCTTGATATTTTCGGACATCAAATTTCCAATCCCAAATTTTTTTATTATAATGGAAACCCTGCTGATTATCTGTCAGTACGCGAAGCTTCATGTAAACTTACCTTTTATCCTGATTATGTGTGCGGTATTTTTAATAAACCGGTATATAATTCGGAATGTATTGTGGAAGGTAATTTTCCGCCGGGTGAAAGTATCGATTATATGCTCTCTCATGCTGCGGTAAATCTGCATACTGAGTGGAAATACCAGGTTGATGCGCAAAATACCGGCTTTAAATCCGGCTGGCATGCAGGCTCATTTGACGATAAATCCTGGGAGCAGGTAAAAATTCCTAACTTTGCCAATGAAAACGACCATGCTGCCCGAAAAGCCCTGGGCTTATGCTGGTACCGATTTAAATTTCCCATGACCGACAAACATTTAAGAATGGTAAAATATGATTTCCAGAGATTTTTTCTGGCCGGTAAGGGCCTTGACGACAGCGCAGATATTTATATAAACGGCAAAAAAATATTTTCCGGCGGCAAATGGAATACTGTATATAAAATAGATATAACAGACGAACTTAATTATGCAGGAGAGAATGTAATTGCGGTTTGTATAAATAATATTAACGGCGAAGGCGGCATACGCGATTATATTACAATTGTGGATTCAAGCAAGCTGATGCTTAAAAAATATATGGATCCGGGGCAATGCCATGCGCTTTTCTGGCAGCATGTTATTCACGGGCACTCGGGTCTTGATTTCTGGATGGTAAAAGAGCCCAAACTGAATCCGGAGATACCGAAAATAAAGGCTGATATTGAATCCGTTTCTTCCATTATTCTGCCCAGGCCAAGAATAAAAGGAAAAATTGCTATCCTGTATCCGTTCGAATCTTTTTATGGACTGGGCGGGCTTGTAGAGGTGACTGAAGAATTTTCCGGATTTATGGAGCTTTATAATGGATTTCTTTTCAATCATGTTCCTCCGGATGTCATATCCTGCAGAAGCATTATCGAAGGCAAACATTTTAAATATCCTCTCTTGGTATTGCCTTATGCAAAAATGGTACGCAAGGGAGTATTTGAAAAAGTAATGGAATATGCTGATAAGGGCGGAAAAATAATTATTACCAGGGGTTCGCTGATAACAGATGATTATTATTATGAAAAACTGCCGGTGGAAAAACTTTTATCAAAAGCAGGCGTGTATTTTTTAAAAGAACCTCCGGGCTTTGATGAAACATATAAATTTGTGAGTAAAATCATTGCTGAAAATAAAATTAAACGTGAGCTGATTCTTGATTTTGAGAAATCGCAGGAATTTCCCTTTATAGAAGCCCAGATCATCGGAAATGAGAATAAATTTATAGTGTATCTTATGAACTGGGGGGGGCTGGAACATAAATGTAATATAAAAATTAATCCTGATTTTATAAAAAATAAAAATTTTACATACAAGGCGCGGTATCTGCAGGAAAGAAAAAACCTTGGTAAAGGCATATTCACTGTTCCGGAACTTGAACAGGGTATTCCCGGAACAATAAAGGTTCAAGAGCCTATGGTTTTTGTATTTGAATCGGAAACAACTGCTCCGGTACAATTTAAAAACGCTTCTCCCAAGAGAGTTGAAATAATCAAAGCGCTTGCAGAAAAGCAAAAACCTCTGGAATTTACAGAAGGTTTTCCTTCCGTGCTTTTTATGACCTGTACGGAAAACGAGATAGGAGATTTGGGAAAGGAAGGCTCTCCGGTGCTTGTGGACTTGCTGGAAAAAAACGGCTGCCGGGTATATGAGCGCACAGGTACGGAAATCACTCCTGAATTTATGAAGAAGATTGATGTGCTTTTTATACTTGAAGACTATGTGTATATCTGGAAAATGATCGAAAGCGAAAATAAAAATATTTATAATATTTTTCATGATTATCTTGAAAACGGCGGCAGTATATTTGTTGCAGGTATAATAAATGTCGGCGGCAATAATGTAAGTTTAGCTATGCGGAAACTGGTAGGCGGCCATAAAATAAACCCCATGATGCAGACAACAAAAGAACCAGCCTGGTTTTATAATAAACAAAGCTGTCAGTATAATGACCCCATGCAGGTAATTTTTACCGATATCAGAGCGCATGAAATCACATCCGGGATAAAATCATTTCATGCTTTCAGCGCTGTGCCTTTAATTGACCAGAATAAAATGCTTGTTCCGATAATTGTCAGCGGGAAGGATGATCTTTTCCCGGAAATGCCTGTGCTGCTCTCAGGCGAAATAGGCAAGGGCAGAATTGTGGTGAGCGGCGAAACCTTTTTCATGCAGCCTTTTAATATTGAGAAAGGAGACAATCTGCAGCTCGCCTGGAATATTATGGCCTGGCTG
>DNNS01000156.1 GCA_003497555.1 Spirochaetia bacterium | reverse complement strand
CAGAAAGACGAAATGAAACAATTATGGGCAGGAAAAATAATCGGAATTTTACTTTTACTTAAATCGCTTTCAGAAACGCTGCGTTATCCTTGCCGGTCGAAAGATTTCCAGAAAGCAATGCGATCATATGACCGGCTAATAAAAATTGCTCTTATTGAGAATCCACCGGTATGTTCATCCGGCAAAAGGGGGCGCACGGCGCAATCATCCACAAGAAATCTTCTGATACGATTAAGCGAACATCGGAATGATATTCTGCGTTTTGCTTTTGATCGAAAAATACCGTTTGACAATAATCAGGCAGAACGAGATATACGCATGTTCAAAGTGAAAGCGAAAATTTCCTGTTGTTTTCGCAGCAAAAAAGGNNGCTATTTTCGGCTGAACAGATACGATTTTTCTATATATAGAAATAAATTTGCACGGTGGGAGAAAAAAAATTATACCCGTTAATCACTGATTACTTTTTTTATTCCTTATGATTAATTGTTTAATAGAATTATAAAAAAACTTATAACTATTAAGATCATGGCCGAAGAGATACTTTTAATCTGAGAGTGGATTTTTATCCCATCATCAGTTTGATATGCCTTGCTTACATTCCGGGCAACAACTATTTCCCGAATATTTCTTTCGAACCCATTGTTATCGGCAGGTAATTCCTCAGCATAAAAAAATTTTTCTCTATCTCTTTGTATTTTGGGTTTGATTTTTCTTTGAAAAACCAATGCCCGGGATGCGCTGCACCGAGTAATAGCAATGTAAAAATATTTCCGATTGGAAAAAACAAAGTCCTATACATTGATATTTATACATTCATCTATCATTGCCTGATAGTTTTGCGGAATTACCGAATCTATAATTGAATGACTGGAGCAGAGAACATACCCTCCTGTTTCCGGCCAGTTTGTAAATATGATCCCGTACCTCTTTTCTTACATCTTCTTCAGAGCCGAAGGACAGACAACCCGCCACATCAATATTTCCGATTAAAGTTAAATCTTCTCCGTATTCTCTGTGAATTTCATAAATATTATTGGCCTCCGGCTGTATGGATGTACGGCATTTACTTTCCATTTTTTAAAATAGGGCAGCACCGGTTGTAATGCACCGCAGCAATGACAAATTACCGGCTTATTAAAACTTTTCATGCTGTTTATTATTTGTTCATAACAGGGCGCCCATAATTTTTCGATATGTTCCGGAGATATTAAAGGCCCGGTACTGGAACTGAGATCATCGCCGATATAAAAAAAATCAAAATTTAGTTTTTTTACCGCCTGCAGGGTATCAAGAGTGTATGCAGTAAAGGCTTTCATCATTTTTTCCACCAGCTCATAATCATCATAAAGCAGATACATAAAGGATTCAATCGGCACCGGCCCGCAGGCCATATAAGTTCTGGTAAGAGGTCCGCCGAAGCGCAAGCAGAGTCCTATATCTGCTTTACTCAATGTTTTTTCAGAATTTTTTATTTTTTCTATCCAGATATTTTGATCCGGAAATTTAATTTTATTAAAATCTTTTGCGCATTCCACAAAACCTTTTCCATACCAGGGAGTAATGTTACAGGCAACAGCATCCTGACCGGTTTTTTGACAGAAATCCAGTTTAAGCGCCGGATCCAGTTGTTCGAAAGAACATTCTATTTTTTTCCCCAAAAAATAGGAAAGACTTCTTTGGTCAATAACAATTTCAAAATTCGGTACCCGGTCGTATTTTTGGTGATTAAGGGCTGCCAGCAGCCTGTTTTTATCGGGTTTTGTTTTACGCATAATCTTTCTCCTTCAGGTTAATTATAATTCATACCCCCTTGACAAGCAATGTATTTTATTTGCAAATTCATGTATTATATTAGAAAATATTATACATGCTAAATAATGCTATTTCTGCTGTTATCGAAGAAACCAACTTTCTGCCGGAAAAAGCCGGACATTACTATACTAATAAAAACCTGGCTTGGGGAAAAACCGTATGCAGAGATTTTCTTTTCTGGTTTTTAGAAGCAGGTGACGGATATTTTCAAATTAACGGATTCAAATATCCTTTATACAATAACTCCCTGGTTTTTATTAAGGCCGGAGATAAAATTTCTTTTACCCATACCGGAAAAACAGCATTATCGGTTTACAGCATGCATTTCCTGCCGACAGCAGAACATCAGATATTATTTCAGCAAATTAACGGCGGGGTTTTCGTTTTAAATGATTTTACCCTGTACAAAATGTTTAAAAAAATATTTTCAGAAGAACAAAAACACAGTAAAGCGATAATTTTATCCAGAAAGATATTCCTGTTCTCGGTTTTTAAATACCTGCTGGAACAACAGCTTATTTCAGCGGCAGCCTTTCCCTTGAAATCATCTTATGCAATTTTTTTGAAATTAAAAAATTATATTGATAAAAATTTTTTAAAAAAAATCAGTTTGTTTGCCTTGGCGCAGCTTGCGCATATTGATAAAACATCAGTAATAAATTATTTTAAAATATACGCCAAAACCACTCCTGTCAGTTATATGATTGCATTGCGCCTCCGGGAAGCTGCGCGGTTTTTAAAAAAGGGATATTCGGTTAAAGAAGCAGCTTATTACAGCGGCTTCAGTGATCCGTATTTTTTTTCCAAAACATTTAAAAAATATTTTAACCTGCCTCCGGTTAAGTATAAATCAGATACAAGCGGTTTTCTGCTGTAATTAACGATGCATACAGCGCTAATATTTAAAGCAGAAAAATTCTATTACACCATAGCGAAAACCAAAATGATAATTTGGCTAATGAATGCCTGGCAGAAAAATAACAAGATTTGAGTATATCGGGAAGATTCAGCTTTCCGTAACCGGCGGCATAATTACCGCGATCTCAGCTTGACCAGCCATTCGGCATTCAGATACTGAAAAGGGCAGAAAAAAACTATCTCCTGCCCGGCCGAATAGTGTCTGGGTGCGGTAGGTTATTTGCACAGTGCCCTGTTTTACAAATAGTACGCGAAAACAATCTTCCGGCCGTTGCTGCCATTCACCATGAATCTGCACAAGTTGCACCCGGAAATAACCATGATGCGACTGCGGCAGTAGTCGGTAAATCGCCGCGTCATGGCAGGATGTGAGCAGCTCGGGTTTCGGACGGAAAAGCCCGGTGAGTTCCTTATTTGTATATACCGGGCAATCAAATAATTTCATCGCCTGCTCCGGCGGAAGTCCTCCGAAACGTTTGCTTGCAGGAAGTTCCCGCTTGAGAAAATATTTTTCCGGGTGGATTGTGTAGTCTGTTGGTTCCATGATCTCAAGCAGTGTGAGCCCCGGCCCGATCGCGTGCGGCATTCCCGCATCCACAATAAAAAA